>JAIRMX010000043.1 GCA_031258375.1 Elusimicrobiota bacterium
AGCGAGTTTAGAAACTCCTCGTCCGCAATCCAGGTAACTATGAAGACAAAAACACTATTCTTTATTTTGTTATCTATTATTATCCTGGATTGCGGTTGAACGTTCTCTAAGGTTCGACTACGCTACGCTTGTCTCACCTAAGAGAACTAACACCGCAATGACAAAGGGGTGAGATAGAAGGCTAACTTCACAATAATGGAGCATTAAAAGCAACAATTATTATTCAAACCCCAATTAATTAAATAACTATTGCTTTTTGTTAAAATAACTTTACTTTGTGACAAAAAGCAATTTGTAGATAATGAAGAATCTTATAAAAAAAATTTGCAGTTTTATAATAGACGCGGTATTTTATCCATTTGAGATAGTTACTGTCTTTGTGAAAAAAGCCGATAGTATTTTAATAAAGATACTGAGAGTGACCCTGTTATTGTTTTTGACATTGGTTATAGTTTTTGTTTTGATGGTAAAACCATATGCTAAGTTTTTAGACGGCTTCAGAATACAGAAGTATAAAACCAGCCAGCAGGCAACGAACGGACTGTTAGCCTTACATCCGGTGACAAGCACTACGCTCACTGCCTACAAGACCATTTTAGGCAAAAACGATATTTTTTGTAGAGATGAAAGAAGGGGCAATAGAATCTTTAATGTTTGTGTGGGATTTGAGAATAAGATATATGCGAGATATAAATGGGAAGCTAACATAGAAATTAATGCAAAAGACAAAGAAAGCGTCAGAAGCGTAGTTATCACAAAAGAAAGAGTTGATAATGGTTTTAAGGCGCTATTTAAGAAAAAATGAGATAATGGAAAGTCTTTTCAATTTTACTCTAGAAGAATTACAAACAACCCTTTCACTCTCGAAGAATTTTGTGGCGAAGCAGGTATGGAATTGGTTGTACTGTTGCGGGGTAAAGTCCTTTGATGAAATGACAAATATTTCAAAACAATTGAGACAAAAGCTAGTAGAACAATATTCAATCAAAAGACCTTTCATACTAAAAGATTTGACTTCGATTGATGGGACAAGAAAATGGTTAGTAAAACTCAACGATGGCGAAAAAATTGAAATAGTTTATATCCCAGAGGAAGATAGGGGAACGCTTTGTATTTCAACACAAGCTGGTTGTGGTATGGGTTGTAGATTTTGCAGTACCGGATCACAGGGGTTAACAAGAAATTTAGAGGTATTTGAAATAGTATGGGAAATAATCCTGGCTAGGGATTGCTTAGATGAATGGAAAAATATTAGTAAGGGAATTGGAAACGGTAGGAAAATTACAAACATAGTGTTGATGGGAATGGGTGAACCGTTAAATAATTACGATAATGTGGTGAAAGCGTTAAAAATAATTAACGATGAAAATGGTATGGCTTTTTCTAACCGGAGGATTACTTTATCTACCTGTGGAATTGCGCCTAAGATATATGATTTGGCTAGAGATATTAAGATAAATTTAGCTATCTCACTACATGCCGCAACCGACGAAATAAGAAAAAAAATTATGCCCATCGCTGAAAGTTTTTCTATAGACGAAATTATGAAGGCATGTTCGGTCTATGCTAAAAGTACTAATTATCGCCGCATAACGTTTGAATATATAATGATTAAAGATATAAATGATTCTATTGCGGAAGCCGAGAAGCTGGTAAAACTCGTAAAAAAATATAATGTGCCAGCAAAATTCAATTTAATTCCGTTTAATTACTGGGTTGGTTGTACCTTTAAAGAACCGAGTGACATAAAAAAGATTATGAGGTTTGCCGCATATATCACCAATGCGAGATATCCTTGTCCAATACGTCTTTCTAAAGGCGGAGATATTATGGCTGCCTGCGGACAATTGAAAACTTCCACTAGAGACTTTTAAGGTAGCGATGTTATTGCCTTTCCTCTCATCGCCTACTGATTATAATATTTAACCCCGACTTCGCTTTTTACCCCATTATGAATTTTGTCTTAATCTGATATGCAGCTATAGAACTTATAATTTTTGCTTTTATGTACAATTACATACACAATTACATATATCCTTCCTTAATTTTAGAGAATTTTTTATAATTTTATTTCAAAGACAAGATTTTTTGGAAAATACCGATGTTGAAAAATCAAGATTTAGATATGTTAGCAAGAATAATTATCTAAACCCTAACTTGAAAAAAATTCCTTGCAAAAATAAAAATAGCTATTACTTTTGGCGCAAAACTTATTGGACAATTATGATTAATAATTGCGGGTTGCTTTTACGATCTTGTCGCTATTGCGATTATAACATGAGAAATTACGCTGCGTAAGCGCGCAGCCATACCAAAATTATGCTTATCAGAGGTGTAAATTCTGAGAAAAATTTATATTGTCCCGCGGTTGTCGCTCTTAACTATGTTCGGCAGCTCCACATGGGGTTGCTTAATTTTTTAAAAACAATGAAACTTGTTGGAAAATCAGTTTTCCTTTAGACATAAGGCGATAAAATGGGACAAATTGAAAAATTAAATTTATAAACAACGCTTATATAAAAATTATGACTAATATAAAATTTGCATCGGGAGAGGGTTTTCCCTTGGAAATGCACAAAGTTAAGATAGTTAAATCTATAAATCTTAAGCCGCTTGACGAAAGGAAGAAATTAATGCAAGAAGCCGGCAACAACACGTTTCTTTTGAAAAGCAGGGACGTATTTTTGGATATGCTTACGGACAGCGGAGTCAACGCCATGAGCGATAAACAACAGTCCGCCTTAATGTTGGCTGACGACGCCTATGCCGGTTCTGAAAGCTTTTTTAAATTGGAAAGCTCGCTGAGAAATATTTTCGGAAAAAAGTTTTTTCTCCCGACGCACCAAGGCAGAGCGGCCGAACATCTTCTTTCGAAACATTTTGTAAAACCGGGACAAATTGTTCCCATGAATTACCACTTCACCACAAGAAAGGCTCACATAACGCTGTGCGGCGGCAAAGTTGAGGAGTTTATCATAGACGAAGGGTTGAAAACCGAAAGCAGTTTTCCGTTTAAGGGAAATATGAATGTTGAAAAATTAGACAAATTCATAGAAAAAACAGGAAAGGAAAACATAGCCTTTGTTTGCATGGAAGCCGGAACAAATCTGATTGGTGGACAGCCTTTTTCTTTGAAAAATTTACAGGAAACTGGAAAAATATGTCGAAAACACGGACTTATTTTAATAATGGACGCAAGCCTTCTTACGGATAATTTGTATTTTATAAAGACCCGCGAAAAAGAATGCGAGAAAGTGTCCATACCTGAAATTGCTATAAAAATGGCTGACGAATGCGATGTTATATACTTTTCCGGAAGAAAGTTTGGCAGAGGCAGAGGCGGAGGAATAATGCTTAGCGACGAAAAACACGCAAAATCGTTGAGAGAGCTAGTGACAATCTACGAAGGGTTTATAACTTATGGCGGCATGAGCGTTATGGAAATAGAGGCCATAAATGAGGGAGTGAAAGAGGCGATGGATTTTAATATGATAAATCAAGGCCCTGAATTTATAAAATTTCTTGCGGACGAGTTTTTGAAATTGGGAGCGCCGATAGTTACTCTCAGCGGCGGATTAGGACTCCATTTGGACGCGAAAAAATTTGTTGACCACGTGCCCCAAAGCGAGTACCAAGCGGCGTCTCTGACAAGCGCTATATACATAGTTTCCGGCGTAAG
>JAIRMX010000124.1 GCA_031258375.1 Elusimicrobiota bacterium
CTCATCCCCGATTACAACCTTCGGGGACAGGCTCCGCGCGCTTTGCGCGCATCCTCTCCCCTCTTATAGGGAGAGGAAAAAATTTATGCTTTCTTCTCTCTTTCGTAAAGAGAGAAGGAGACTTAGGGACGAAAGTCCATAAGTCGGAAGAGAGATTTAATGAAAGCAGTTATAACAACAATATTAAATCCCCCGCCGCCAAAGCGGCGCTCCCTTTACTAAAGGGAGAATTCTCTGCTTTCACTTTAATTCCCAAATTTAATTACTTTAATTTAATAAAGCTTTTGCGTATGCAAAGGCTTATTTTATGTATGGAGGCAGTATTATGAGTATCAGAAACAAAAAAGCGTTTACTTTAATTGAAATGCTTGTAGTCGTGTTAATTATCGGCATTCTCGCCGCTATTGCGCTACCGCAGTATATGAAAGCTATAGCCCGCGCCCGTATGTCTGAAATGCTCAGCGTTATAAAAATTGTTTACAGGGCGCAGGAATTGCATAAACTGGTAGAGGGAAGCTGGACGCCGGATCTAAACAATTTGGATATAGACGGACTGACAAACTGTACTATATCTGAATCTTCTTCCAAATGCGATTTAGGAAATGTCAGAGTATCTTACTTTTCTATAGATTATTCTTATGGCACTGCTCATTATTTACAAGTATGGAACATAAAATATACAGATTCTTTGCCTGTTTTGGAAGCATATTCATCAAAGAATATGCTGGAATGTCTTACCGGAGGGGATGAAAAGAAGGCTAAAATATGTCAAATGTATTCTTCTACCACAAGGCCCAACAGTCCTAATTACTATATTCTGGATTTTTAACTATATAAAAGCCCTGCCGCGCAGGGCTTTTACAAAACCAAATGATAACGCAATATCCGCGTCTACTCTATCACTATTTTATAATCTTCCCAAGCGATTTGCGGGTCAGACTGCACTTTAATATTGCGATGTATGTTTTGCTCTATAATCGACTGGCGTTGTCTGATATATTCCGCAAGCATTGGGTGAACCACAAGGCGCAAATTCCCGCCCGCGCGGCCTTGCGTAAGATCATAAATTTCACGCTGGATTTGTATGCGCATGCTTTCGTCCGAAAGCACGCGCCCGGAACCATGACACTGGGAACATTCTTCGGTTAAGAGACTTCCCGTGCTTTCCTTTTTGCGTTCGCGCGTCATTTCAACAAGGCCGAGGCGCGTTATAGGCAAAATGCGTATTTTCGCCCTGTCGCGTTTTACCGCGTCGTTGAGTGCGTCCACAACTTTATGACGGTTCGAAGCTCTTTTCATATCAATAAAATCAATAACTATAATGCCGCCGATATTACGCAAACGCAGCTGATGCGCTATGGCGTAAGCGGCTTCAATATTGGTTTGCGTCACGGTTTCTTCCTGCGATTTATTGCCGGTATATTTGCCGGTATTTACGTCAATCGCGCAAAGAGATTCCGCTTCTTGTATAATAATGCTGCCGCCGTTTTCAAGCGGTAATTTTATACGGCGCAGCTTTTCAATTTCAGGCTCGATATTAAAAGCTTCAAAAATCGGAGTTTTGGCCGTATAAAGTTTTATCCTGTCTTTAAATTCGGGAGATATTTTCGTGACAAAATCCAAAACCTTTTCATGATCTTTTTTATTATCAAGCATATAAACTTTTACGTTCTCGGACAAAATATCGCGCGATACCTGCAAAACGCCGTCCATATCTTCGTGCAGAATCGAAGGCGCGCCGGCACGTTCAAATTTGGCGATAATCGTTTTCCACTGGCGGTAAAGATACTTAATTTCTTTTTCAAGTTCTTCCTGCGAGGCTTCTTCGGCTTCCGTGCGCACTATGCAGCCCATACCGTCAAGATGCTGCCGCACAAGGTTTTGCACCATTTCGTTCAATTTCCCGCGCTGCGCGCTGTCTTCTATATTCTTAGACACTCCTACAAATTTTTGATTGGGAGTAAGCACGAGATAACGGCCCGGCAACGTTACGTCCATAGTCACTTTCATGCCTTTTGTGCCTATGGCGTCCTTGACAACCTGAACCATTATTTCCTGCCCTTTGTGAAGCAATTTATCTATGGGCTTTTTATCGCCGTCAATAATATCCGAAATATAAAGATACGCGTTTTTCTCATAACCTATGTTTAAAAACGCGCTGGATATGCCCGGCAATACGTTTTCCACTACAGCCTTATATATATTGCCGACGATATTCAAAGAGCCTCTTCGCTCCCACATTAACTCGGCAAGCACGCCGTCTTCCAAAATAGCTATTCTGGTTTCTTCAAAAGAAGTATTTACTAAGACTTCCACCTTAGGTTCGTTAGAAATTTTTTTCATTCTTTCCTCTCTCACACTCTCACTAACGCGCCGCGTCCGTTTTGCCAAAATAACGCGAGGCGCAATATTTCAAGCTTATGTTCGTCAACTTCAAAGCCGGGCAACTTCATTAAAATCTGCCGCATGCTTAAAGCGCGCAGAACATCAAGCTTTATAATAATTTCAACTTCGTCACCGTTCAATTTTACCGAATAAATAAACGGTCTGATATTTTTAATTTCCTTTATGCCGTTGTCATGCTCTGTTTCGCATTCTATTTTACGACATGCGGAGAATTTTTCTATATCCGCTTTTACGCCCTTAATATTATACATCGCAAAATCGGCCAGAAATTCCACCGAGCTTAACATAAAAGGAATTTCTTTTATATCCTCGATTTTATACCCGCCGATTATATGCGGGGCAAGACTTGAAGCAATCGCGTCAAGCCCGCTTTCCCGCAAGAGACAAATATCCGCGTATTCGCAAAGGCTCGCTTCCCCCGCGCCCGCGACGGGACCGAGATTAAAACGCGGATGATTTTTTCTCTGCGCGTATTTTAAACCGCTGTTTGCTATCGCGTCTTTAATCATACGCCGCATTTCATGACTCGTAATTGAAACGGGACATTTGCTAAATTTTATTCTGTATTTATAAACAGCTTCTTTAATCATAGCATTTTTATACCATTGATAATCTATGTCTGTAAACGGATTCTACTATTCCAAACGCCCACATACTTGCCACCAAATTTGAACCGCCGTAAGAAATAAAGGGCAGAGGTATTCCGGCAACGGGCACAAAACCTATAAGCATGCCAAAGTTGACCGCCATATAGGTAAAAAATATACCGAAAATCCCGCAACATACTAAATATCCGTATCTATCGACAGACATAGCCGCGACTGAAATCGTACGCCAAAGCAGTAAGATATACAATATCAAAACGCCAATCGTGCCCAAAAGTCCTAATTCTTCTCCAAGCACGGCTAGAATAAAGTCCGTATGCCGCTCGGGAATAAAACCAAGTCTTGATTGCGTTCCGGAAAAGAATCCCTTACCCAAAACTCCGCCGGATCCCATAGCAATTCTTGCCTGAAGAACATTATATCCGGCTCCTTTAGGATCCGACATAGGCTCGAGAAAAGCTTCTATTCTTTTGCGTTGATAATTCTTTAAATGCCTGTCAATAACAAGTCCGCTGAAAAATCCTACAAGCAAAGTCGCGGCGACGATAAATAAAAATATTGACGGCACATATATACGAAACTGACGTAAAATCAGCCATACAAACCAGCAAAGCGCCAAAACAAAAACGCAAAAACCTAAAATATAAATTAAGTTATGCCCTGTCTGCCATATAATATACATAAGCCCGCTGCTTTCAATAATATACGGATTAAGCGCGATAAAAGTCCATGCCGTCAAAAAGCCGCACGACGATATAATGAACAAAGCAAGCAGAACAAAATAAAAAATATTAACGCCCGCTATATATAACAAAATCATCAATGCCGGCGCGGTAATCACAAGAGAAGAAAAATCAGGCTGCAGCATTATCAGCAGAAATATCGGAGCCACGATTAAAGTAAAAAAAATTAACGTCTTAAATTCTTTGACGCTTCTGTAACTGCGCGTAAGAAAAGCGGCCGCTACAAGTATTGTCGCAATGCGGCATATTTCGGAAGGTTGTATAGAAACAAAACCGAATTTAAACCATGAATTTGAACCCCGCGTTACAACCCCCGCAAAAAAGAGGGAACACAAAAATAAAAGTATAAAAACATAAACTCCTTTCCATTGTTCATTATAAATTTGATAATTGAACAACCATCCAAAAATAAAAGCCGCAGCCGCCAATGGAATTGCAATTAGATATTTTTTAATAATTTCCTGTCCGAAAGAAAGACCGCTGACGGCAGATATCACCGTCAAGAATCCTATGCATGACAAAACTACGATAATGCTAAGCAGCGCATAATCGATATTTCGTCTTTTTATTATTTGTTTTGAAGGCGTTATAAACATTTATTCTATCCCGTAATAAGATTTTATAATTTCTCTTGCTATCGGAGCCGCCGCGCCCGCGCCGCCTTTGCCATGCGCGACCAAAACCGCAAGCGCCAAATCCGGACTGCCGCCGTTTTTGGCCGCATAAGCAATGAACCAACCGTGATCGTCGCCGTGCGGGTTTTGCGCGCTGCCGGTTTTGCCGTAAACGTCTATATCTTTTATTTTTGCCACGCGGCCGGTGCCATTATCAACGACATTTTTTAAAGACTGCCAGATAAGGTCGTATACGCCGTCTTTCAGATCGACTTGAGAAATCAAATACGGCTCCGCTTCAAATGTAGTTTTGCCGCCTGATGAGACAATACGCTCTATATAGTAAGGTTTCCAAATTTTCCCTTTGCTTGCCAGCGCCGCGGCAAATACCGCCATTTGTATAGGAGTTACTAAAAGTTCGCCCTGTCCTATGGATAAATTTAAAGTATCTCCGCCAAACCAATACGTTTTACTCCGCGCTCTTTTGCTCGGCCCGAAAATATTGCCGGACTTTTCAAAAGGCAAATCTATACCCGTTCGACGGCCTAAACGGAATAATCTCTCAATACGCTCTATATGCGCGGCGCCTGTTTTAGTGCCTAAATTATAAAAATACACGTCGCAAGACTCCGCCATGCCTTTCATAAAATCTATATGTTCCCCATGCGCTTTCCAATCTTTAAATTCGCGCCCGCTCATATGGATTTTACCCGTACAATTTATTTCTTCTTCAATGTTAAGCCGTCCGGTTTGCGCGGCTGCAATAGCAGTAATTATTTTAAAGGGAGACGCGGGCGGATACATGCCTTGCACGGCCAAATTATATTCGGCAATTTCCGTTCTCTGCGAGTGCGGAGTTTCTTCATCGCTGTAAGGCACAAAAATATTTGGATCGAAATCCGGAGAAGACGCCAAAGCCAGCACCGCTCCGTTTTTGGGATTTAACACCACTACCGCCCCTTTCCCGCTGAGAGATCGATTAAGCGCGGTCTGCGCGGTCTGCTGAACGGAAAAGTTAAGAGTCGTATAAATATCGCTTCCGGCGCGCCATTTATTATCCCGTATTCTACGCTTAGCGCGTCCGACGGAATCTACTTCCAAAATAAGTTCCCCGTCCCTGCCTTTTAAATCGCCTTCATAGCGCTGTTCTATTCCATTTTTGCCTATTTTGGAATTTAATCTATAATCTTTTTTTACATTGCGCGTATTCCAAAATTTATTGTCTATTGTTCCTACATACCCCAACAAATGCGAAGCAAATGAACCAAAGGGATAATACCTTTTCGTCTCTTCTACTATATAAAGTTCGGGATAATACATTCGTATTTCAGAGACAGCAAACATTTTTGGCGGGGAAACATTTTCGCCAAGCAAAGCGTCTTTACCGCTTTTCAAAGCGACATTTATCTTTTTTGAAATATCCTCTTTGGAAAACGGCAAATATTGAGCTATATCCGAGGACAAATTCTCCGCATATTCCCGCGTCACGCCTCTGTTTCTCGGGATATAATACAAACTAAATGAAGGCAAGTTGCCCGCAATAACGATATTATCAGCGGTAAAAATACGCCCGCGCGGCGCAGTTTGGTAAATTGTTTGCGTACGATTTTGCTCGGCTGCTTCCATATATTTTTTATGAGACACAACCTGTATATTGATAAGCTGCCATGCAATTAACGCGCCGGCAGCATAAACCAATATCAGCAGTCGGCGAAGTCTGTTTGCGTTAAAAAATAATTTCGGCTTCATTTATTTGTTAATCCGCTAAGAACAAAATATTTTTTTGCGACAAAATATAAAACCGGCAGCAATAATCCGCTAAGCAGAGCTCCTAAACAAAAACTTATTATGCCATGCCACAAAAATATTCCGGTAAAAATTTGAGCGAGCAATCCATATATTAATACCATTATCATATTCAAAACGGTTGTTATAACAATTTGAGAGCCGACATCCTTAAAATCTATTTTATCGCTGATTTTATAAAAGACGAATAATATAATCGTAAACACCAAAGCGTATCCGCCAAACATTACGTTATTGAAAAAATCTAAAAATAAACCGCCAAAAAACGCAAAAGAATATCCCCATGCCTGCGATAATTCGCCGGCGACTATAAGAGAAAACACCAACATAACGCCGACAATAATATTAAAAGGAGAAAATATTTCAATAAAAATCCAATGGACAATAGTCGCCGCAACGAAAAAGAAAAATATATTTATAAATTTCAGCATTATTTCTTACCCTCATTTAAAACTTTATCCGTATTACTGGACGATATTAGAACAAACAATTCTTTTGTCCGCATAGGATTTACGGCAGGCTTTAGCGGTAAAGTCAGAAATGCGTCCGTTGTAACCGATATTCTTTCTGAAGAACCGATTTCTCCTATCAAAATGCCTTCCGGAAAAATGGCGCTGGAAACCGAAGTATAGACTTTCTCTTTTTCATTGGCCGGCGTTTCAAGCGATAGATATTTAACAAACATTCCGCCGCGGTCATTACCGCAGGCCAAACCTTCAACGCGGCTCTCGGCGAGAAACGCCGTAATACAAAATTCTTCATCGCTACTAAGAACAATTTTGGAAGTTTTTAGGCTTACCTCTATGACCTTACCTATTAGTCCGACAACACCTTCTTCCACTCCGATTACCGGAGAACGCAGTACAATTCCGTGATCGGTTCCTTTATCGATTATTACGGTATTAAGGCGCGAAGGTTCGCGGTATATAATTCTAGCCCAAGCACCCTGCCATTTAATTTGCTGTGACATTTTAAGCGCATTATTAAGTCTTTCATTTTCTAATTGTAAAACCTCGTTTTGGGCATTTTGTATTTTCAATTTGGATATTTCGTCTTTAAGCGCATAATTTTCCACGGCGGCATTCAATAATACGCCCACGCTTTCGCTAACACCGTCTAGATATTGAACGGCAGCATGAACCGCGCGCAATTGCGGGACAAATATATAAGAAAGCACCGCTCTGAACGAATTGATAGGTTTTTGTAAAGGGAGTATTATCAAAAATAAAGAAAGAACGCTGAACAACAGCGGCAATATACGTAAAACACTGTCGTAACCGTCGGATTTCTTTTTTTTATTATGATGTTTATCTTTCAACATTATTAATATCCTTATATTAATCAAAAACGGGTACTCCTCTCAGCGAGAAGTACCCGTTTATACAGTATTAAAGCATTATTTCTTAAGTTTGCCTTCCGCCAAAAATTCCAGATATTTGCCCGTGCCGAGCGCAACGCAGCAGAGCGGATTTTCCGCTCTGCGAACGGGAATATCCGTTTCTTTATGTATAAGTTCCGTAATACCGCGCAACAAAGAACCTCCGCCGGCCACAACTAACCCTCGGTCAACTTAATCCGCGGCTAATTCCGGCGGTGTTTATTCAAGAGTATTTTTAACGAGTTCGACAATGGCTCTTACGGGATCTAACAACGCCTTGCGTATCTCCTCCGAAGTAACCGTCATAGTGCGCGGCAAACCTTGAGTCTGATCGCGGCCTTTAACTTCCATAGATTGTTCTTCTTCCAAAGGATATACCGAACCTATATTTATTTTTACGTCTTCAGCGGTTGTTTCGCCGATAATTAAATTATATTTTTTTCTGAAATATTGGATAATACAATCGGTAATTTCATCGCCTGCAATATCAATTGATTTTGCAACAACCATACCGCCTAAAGAAATAACCGCGACTTCCGTGGTGCCTCCGCCGATATCGACTATCATGCTGGCATGCGGTTCGTCTATAGGCAAATTAGCTCCCATAGCCGAGGCCATAGGCTCTTCAATTAAGTGAACTTCTCTGGCTCCGGCCTGCTTTGCTGCGTCCTCAACCGCGCGGCGTTCTACCCCCGTAATTCCAGAAGGAATACCTATTACTATTCTGGGACGAAGCAGGCTTTTACGAGTATGAACTTTGCGAATAAAATCGCGTATCATTTCCTGCGTTATATCAAAATCGGCTATAACGCCGTTTTTCATCGGGCGCACCGCCACTATATTTGCGGGCGTTCTGCCAAGCATTTGCTTGGCCATACTTCCCGTAGCCTTAACTTCGCCGGTATCTTTATCAATTGCGACTACGGACGGTTCGCTGAGCACTATGCCCTTATCTTTAACATAAATAAGACAATTTGCCGTGCCAAGGTCCATGCCCATATCATTTGAAAAGAGCCCGCCTAAATAATCTATAATCATTTATTCCACCAATTTGATAATTGCCATTTCGGCATTATCGCCTTTTCTCATGCCCGCCCTGTAAACGCGCGTATAACCCCCTTCTCTTTTGGCGTATCTTTCGGCGAGAACTTCAATGAGTTTTTTATACGCCACTTCGTTTGACACGGCATTTTTAAGCATAAGTTTGTCGCCGGATTTAGCTACCGTAATAAGCCCTTCAACTTCGCGTCTTACTTCTTTTGCTTTTTGCAAAGTAGTTTTTACTTCTTCATGCAGAACTATGCTCACAGCCATATTAGACAACATAGCTTTTCTATGGGCCGTGGTTTTTCCTAATTTACGATATCCAGTATTTTTAATCATATCGCACCTATATTTTCATTCCCAGAGATAAATTCATATTGGACAATTTCGTTTTTACTTCGTCAAGCGATCTTGCGCCGAAATTTTTAACCAGTTTAAGCTGCGTTTCCGTTCTGGCAACTAAATCGCGCACTGTTTTTATGCCTTCGGATTTTAGACAATTAACCGATCTTGAAGAAAGCTCTATGAAATCTACGGACTGGTCAAGAACTTCGTTTAATTTGTCGTCCGTTTGTTGGGAGGGTTGAGATACTGTTTCGGCATTTTCCGTTTCTTCTTCAATATCCTCTCCTTCTATGGTAAATATATGAAGAGATTTCGATAAAAGAACGGCGGCTTTATGCAAAGCTTTACGCGGCTCCAAAGTACCGTCCGTGGTAATCTCAAGAATAAGCCTGTCATAGTCCGTTTTCTGCCCCACGCGGGCCGGCTCCACGTCATAATGTACTTTTAAAATAGGCGAGAAAATCGCGTCAATGGGCATAAAACCGGCAGGTCTTGTCCCTTTAACGGATTCTTCTCCATATCCTTTGCCTTTAGAAATTTCTATTTCTATTCTTATCGAACCGCCTGTTTCCAGCGTGCATATGGCGAGATCTTTATTTATAATTTCAACGCCGTCTTTTTCCGTTATGCTTTGCGCCGTTACAATACCCGGCTTTTTAGCTTCAAGAATAAGATATTCCCTGCTTTTACTTTCCATTTTCACCCTTAATTTCTTGAAATTTAAAAGTATTTGGATGATATCTTGCTTAACGTTCGGTATTGTGCCGAACTCATGCGTGGCGCCTTCTACGCGCACGGCAGTTACGGCAGCTCCTTCAAGACCGGCCAGTAAAATCCTGCGAAGAGAATTGCCTACGGTATGGCCCAAACCTGACTCATAAGGTTCCGCCGTAAATTTAGCGTAAGAAGAAGTTTCTTGTTCCGCTTTTATATTTTTTGGTAATACTAAATTATCAAAAGCCATTTTTCCTCCGAATTATTTAGAATAATGTTCAACTATAAGTTGGTCGTTAACCGGATAGCTGCTTTCGCTTCTGTCCGGCCAACGAAGCAATGTAGCCGTATTCTTACTCGCGTCAAACTCTAAAAAGCTCGGACGGGTAATGCGTTTTACGGAATCTTCAAGCCCTTGTTTTACTCCGACATTTTCAGCAAGCCTCGAGTCAAGGGAAACCTTATCGCCGATTTTCAGTTGATAAGACGGAATATTGACCGCTTTATCGTTGACTTTTATATGTCCGTGCAGAACGAGTTGACGGGCGGTTCTCATTGAAGAAGCAAAACCGACTCTTTTGACTATATTGTCGAGCCTCGTTTCCAGATATTTGAAAAACTGTTCGCCGGTTTGTCCGGTAGCTTTAGTAGCTTTATGGAATAAATTAGCAAAAGGCACTTCTCCCATACCGGATATAAATCTGGCTTTTTGTTTTTCCTGCAAACGGACTCCGTACTCAGAAAGTTTAGCTTTCCTTACGCCGCCGATTTTACCGCCTCTTCTGCCGGCGGCTGCTGCGGCAAGTTTATCCATAACGCAATTGCTATAGCATTTAACGCCCTTCAAAAATAATTTAGAAGATACTTTCCTGCATTTTTTACAACTTGGTCCTGTATATCTTGACATATTTTAAACTCTCCTGGCTTTCGGGGGCCTGCAACCGTTATGCGGTATGGGCGTTACGTCTTTTATAGATGAGACGGTAAGCCCCGCTTGTTGTAAAGCTCTTATTGCCGTTTCTCTGCCTTGACCGGGTCCGCATACTTTAACGGAAACTTCTTTCATCCCGAGCGCGGCGGCTTTTTCGCCCACTTTGCTGCATGTTATCTGCGCGGCAAAAGGAGTACCTTTTTTCGTACCTTTAAAACCGTGCGAACCGGATGAAGACCAGACAATAGTGCCGCCCTTATCATCGGTGACTGTGACAATTGTGTTATTGAACGAGCAATTGATATGCACTACTCCGTGGGCGGGAGCTTTGACTGATTTTTTCTTCGTCTTTGCTGTTTCCGTCTTGGAAGAGGCGTCTGCTTTGGCAGCGGGAGCTGCCTCGGCGGATTTGATTTCTTTTTTAATTTCTTCTGCCATTTTTATATTCCTGATATTTAAACTACGCCGTCTTAACTTTTGCGCCTACAGTTTTCCTGCGGCCGCGTCTTGTACGACTATTGGTTTTTGTTCTTTGTCCGCGCGCGGGTAAATTGCGGCGATGTCTGTTGCCGCGATAAGAGCCCGTTTCGATAAGCCTGTGTATATTTTGGGCAACTTCGCGTCTTAATTCGCCTTCAACTTTATATTCTTTCTGCAAAACTGCATTTAGCAAGCCGGCCTGTTGCTCGGTCAAATCTTTTACTCTTGTCGCGGCGCTTATCTGGCCGGAAAGTTTAGTCAAAATTTCTTTGGCTATCTTAGGGCCGATGCCATAAACATACTGTAAAGCTATGTCTATTCTTTTGTTTTTTGGTAAATCTATACCTGCAATTCTTGCCATATTCTATAAAACTCCTGTTTATCAACCTTGACGTTGCTTATGTTTGGCGACTTTGCACACAACACGCACAACGCCGTTGCGTTTGACTACCTGACACTTCTGACATATTTTTTTTACACTGGCTCTGACTTTCATTTATTTCTCCCGGTAAATAATTCTACCTTTGGTTAAATCATAAGGAGAAAGCTCAAGTTTGACTTTATCCCCAGGTAATATTCTGATATGAAACATTCTCATTTTTCCAGAGATATGTCCCAAAATCACTTTACCTCCGGCTATTTCAACTTTAAACATAGCATTCGGCAAAGATTCTAATATTTTACCTTCAATTTCGATCTTATCGCTCATATCGGCCTGGCGGCTTAAGTCCTCCTTTAACTTTCACTTACCGGCTCAAATTCGACATATGAATTCAAGCGGTAAGTATAATATGCCCTTCTTCTGTTACTGCGACTGTATGTTCAAAATGGGCGGAAAAGCTGCCGTCTTTTGTAACCACAGTCCAATCGTCGTTTAAAACTTCAACCTTGTCTCCGCCCAGATTGAACATTGGCTCTATAGCAAGCGTCATGCCCGGTTTTAACACCGGCCCAGTACCTGCCGCGCCAAAGTTAGGTATGCTTGGGTCTTCGTGTAATTCGCGTCCTACGCCGTGACCGCAATAATCCTTGACTACTCCAAATTTATACTCCCCGGCGCAAGTTTCCACCGCATGGGAAATATCGAAAAGATGTATCCCCGGTTTTATAAGAGCAATGGCTTTATCCAAAGCTTTCTTAGTTTGCGCCAAAAGTTTTTGCGTTGCGCTCGAAATCTTTCCCACGGGCAGCGTTAAGGCTGCATCGGCATGAAATCCGTTAAGATATGCACCAACGTCTATGCCGATAATATCTCCTTCCTTAAGTATTTCTTTTTTGGAAGGAATCCCATGCACGACAACTTCGTTTATCGACGTACAAATGCTTCCCGGAAATCCGCCGTAACCCAAAAAAGACGGAACGGCTCCGGCGGCTCTTATAATCTTTTCGGCAATTTGGTTCAGCTCCCATGTAGATATTCCCGGAAGAGCTTTTTCCCTCATTGTCTCAAGAACTTCGCAAACTATTTTGCCGGCTACGCGCATTTTTTGTATTTCGGCCTTACTTTTCAATTCTATCATTTTTAAAGTTTCAGCACTTCGGCAATCGAGGACGAAACCTCTTCAATAGTTTTGCCGCCGTCAATTTTTTTTACGCCTATTGTGCTGCCGTAATAAGAGAGCAACGGTTTTGTTTCTTCTCTAAACACATCAAGGCGGCGTTTTGCGCTTTGCAAAGTGTCATCGGAACGTGTTATTAACTGCCCGCCGCATTTTACGCAAAAATCTTTAAAATCTTCGGAGTAAATATTATAAATCGCGCCGCACAATTTACAAACGCGCCTCGACGTAAGTCTTTTCAAAACTTCCTCTTCGGGCAATTCTATAAGAACTACTTCGTCTATTTTTTTGCCTTGCTCCCTTAAATAATTATCAAGAGATTCCGCCTGTCTCAAAGTTCGCGGAAATCCGTCAAAAACAATATTTTGAGTTTTTCCGTTTAAATTTTTAATCAGAATTTCCGTAACTATTTCGTCGGAAACTAAACTGCCGTTTTTTATAATCTCGCTTAATCTTTCGCCCAACTCGGATTTTGAAGCGACTTCTTTGCGTATTAAATCCCCGGTGGAAATATGAACAAAACCATATTTGCCTTCAAGCACCTTGGCCTGCGTGCCTTTACCCGCTCCGGGAAATCCAAGTAAAATCACATTCATCGTCTAATCTCTTAAAAACTCCAAAATTTATATTTGCAAATTACTCTCCGACGTTAAACCAGCGGCCTTTAATCCCGCGGCCTTTCATCAGCGGCGCGTAATTATGTTGAATTAAATGCGCCTGCACCTGTCCTACCGTATCCAAAGCTACGCCGACAACAATTAATAAAGCCGTACCGCCGAAATAAAACGGCACGTTAAACTTAATTCTAAGAAAATCAGGCAAAACCGCTATTAAAGAAACAAATATCGCGCCGCTCAAAGTAATTCTGTTCATTACCCATTCAATATACTTCTGCGTCGGCTCGCCCGGCCTGATACCGGGAATAAAACCGCCCCATTTTTTCATATTCTCCGCCATATCTTTAGGGTTAAAAGTCATAGAATTATAAAAGTAGCAGAAAAAGATAATAAGCGCTACATACACCGCCATATAAGTAGGATGTCCGCGACCCATCCAGTCCATAATCCACTGCGCTTTGGGACTATCGGGCATAAACTGGGCAACG
>JAIRMX010000176.1 GCA_031258375.1 Elusimicrobiota bacterium
CCGTTTCCCCGGCCTTAACTCATCTTTCTGTAGCCATATCCCATAAACTAAAGGATAACTCGTTCCTTCTTTCAAATAAAAAGTCAGTTTATATTTTGAGTTATGGAGATAATTCATCGTAATTTCCGCATTTCCGGATTTAATAAACCGAACACTATCATCGGAACCATGAACAGTTCCCGTCATTTGAATATCTAATGCAGAAAAACTTGGTGACGGTGCCGGATCCGGATAAGCGCCATTAAGCAGATAGTATCTTTCAAAAGCTTCGCTTAAAGGTTTTGCCGTACTCATCATTATTGCAAATTTACTTTTCATAACTGCAATTTGATACTGCGGCAGGGCAATAGCGGCAAGAATGCCGATTATTAATACGACAACTAATAATTCAATTAGCGTGAAGCCTCTTTTCTTTTTCATAATTTACCTCGTCATTTTTGATTTCGGTATTATCCCTTGATAATCAGCGATATCATGGCAAACCCCGTATTAAGATTTTACGGGGCAAGCCCACAATGTCGTCATGCTGAATTTATTTCAGCATCTGTAGTAATAAAGGCAGATCCTGAAATAAATTCAGGATGACGAACAGAGAGACCCTCAAACAATCCCGTATTACAACTTTACGGGTCAGGGCTCAGGGTGACGGCCTAAAAATAAATTCAGGGGTGACCAATTAAAGACCTAACAAGCCCATAAGGAATAATTCCGTTTTATTTTATTTTCCAGCTTTGTCATTTATAACTTGCGAGGGTAAACCCCCGCAGGTATACATTTTCACGGCTTTAACTTGTATTGCCGATTAAGATTTTCGGCAATTATCAAGCGCGTTGATGACAACTCTTTTTTATCCCACCCTTCCCTCTCCCATCATATAGGGAGAGGAATAAACTAGGCAAGGACAAAATCAAACAAAAACGGCCGTTATATTTGAGCCAGAGTAATAACCCAAAATATAACAGCCGTGGTTTCCCGTCCGTAAGGACGGGAAACGCTCGGCACAAAACATCGGGATTATAAGTTCCGATATTTTGTGCCTGATAACGAGCTGTTTTTGGATTTACTCTGTGCCTTTGAGTTATCAAAAGCTTGTTCCGTCTTTACGGAACTCCCAAAAACAGAATCAAATTTTTATAAGCCTTTTCAAGCTTACATTCGCAACTTCTTCTCCTATTTTTTAATTATATAATTTTATTTTGAAGATTTACAAATACATAAAGATTCAGAATGAAATTTTAGAATTTCTCCAATAGCTGCCTAATTGCGAGTTGCGGATAGTTTCTCAATCCTTTGCATTTCCGCTTTAGATAAATTTTCTAAATATTCGGCAAAACCCGCGCTGTCGGACTTTTGCAAAAACTCAAAATATTTGACTCTGTCTTCCGCCGGTATAATAGCAGGGGCAGTATTATTCCTTAATAATTCAAAGTTAATAAGCAGCCCTGCCGGTTCTGCCGTTGCCGTCCGAAAAAAGATGTATTTTTTCAAATTCTATATGGTTATATGCAACTTTTTCGAAAATAGAATTATGTTTGGAGTTATTGTAGTTATCCACAAAGTATAACATGCTGTTTTGAACAAATTCTTTTGCCGGCGGTATATGCTGCGCCCCGCGAATAATCACATTCACGTCTCTAAACCCATTTATTTCGTTTATATTTTTATTTATAGTTTGGGCAAGGCGAATAATAAAACCGATATCTAAAGGGTTTTGGAGATTATCTAAGACTAAGTTCAGGGCGTATTTATGGTTAATAGCCTCATAAATTTCCCTTGGGGTAGCAGAAATTTTAAAAGAAGCGTCATTAAAAACAATCGCATAAGTAGCCGCATAAGACAGAGTAGAACCTTCTATTGCGTTAGAATTATATGCGCTTCTGGTAATATAATCTTCAAAATAGTTTTTATTATTCTTCAAAAGTTCAATAATATTTATATTTTTCATATTATTTTTCACTTCAATATCCGCAATAATTTCATCAATAACAGCGCGGCGTTATTATTCCCGTTTTGTTATTTATTTCGTTATGCATTGTTTATATATTTTACTTTTTCATAAATATAAACATACTATATTGTTAAAGTTCAGAGAAAACGCTTGTATTTTTTTAAAACCGGAAATTAGCGTTCCAAATATATTAAAAAATATCCACTCGTATTCATGAATAAGGTATCGTCGCGATAATCAGGCTTAAGCTTCCCACGCAACGCGCACCGGCGTGAAAGGATGCGGAATATCTTTGTTAAACGGCAATATGCGCAAAGCATAATCCTGACGGCCGCTGCTGTCGGGCTGAACGTCGATTTCGTATAAATAAACGTCGCCGTCTTTACCCGTGTTCAGCATAGTGAAATCGCGCGCGCATTCAAAACTCCCGCCGAGCGAGCGCAGCCCCAGCTGCAATTGCACGACGATTTCCTCCGGTTTTAAATTGCCGAGCGTAACGCAGGCTTTAAATTTAACGTTCTGGCCGACCAATACCATTTTGTCTATCGGCGGGGTATTGTCCGTTATAGACACGCGCGGCCAATTTTCGACTATGCGTTTGCGCCAATTGGCAATATCTGCGGTTTTGCCTTCAGATTTTAGAATTTCGCCGTAATAATGAGCTTTTGAGTAGAAATTTTCATAATATTCCTGCACCATGCGGTGGGTATTAAAAAACGGCACCAAAGTTT
>JAIRMX010000064.1 GCA_031258375.1 Elusimicrobiota bacterium
TTGCCGGCGGAATAACAATAGGTATGACTATGGGCTGGATTTTGGAAAAAGCGGGAATGTCGGCATATCTTGAACAGGCTTTAAGCGAAGAGTCGGAGTTTGCGATATTTAATAATTTAAAAGACCGCTTTAAATTCGGTTTCAACGAAGGCGGCGATATTGTGAAAAAACTTTGGCATTGGATACTTGCCGGAGTGGCTTTGGGCGCGGTGATAAATAATTATGTGCCGGAGGAAATAGTTTTAAAAGCCGCCGGATTTGGCGGAGCGTTCAGCGTGCCTATCGTCGCGCTGCTCGGCGCGCCTGTTTACGGAAGCTGCGCCGGAGTAGTGCCGGCGGCTTTAATATTTTTCGGCAAGCCTATAGCGCTTGGCACTACGCTTGCGTTTTTAATGTCGGTATCGGCAATGAGTTTGCCGGAGGCCGTAATGTTGCGCGGAGCTATGAAACTTAAACTGCTACTTGCGTTTTTCTTTTGCGTTTGGCTTGGAATAGTTATACTCGGATATTTTATAAATCTAGTTTCGCCTTATCTGATAAATTAGCGTGCGTATTTATTCGCTTATTATGCTGCTAGGCAGATTTTTATCGCGTTTTTTCGGCTTAGACGACGATTTTTTTAATTCGCTTAAAACTTCCAAAATATCGTCTTCTTTACGCTCTGCTTCGGATAAATCTTCCAAGAAAGACTCTTCTTTGACTTCTTCTCTTTTAAATTCTCGCAGCACTCCGGCTCGTCCTGCGGGCGCTATAGCCGGCATATTTGTATCCGTGGGCAGACGTTCGGTAATATCTACGGCTTTCACATTATTGAAAAACTCCGTAAATTCGTGCGAGCCTCCTTCCGCCTCCGCCCGCTCGGGCGCCAGCTCTATTTTATCTTCGGCCGGATTAGCCTCCTGAGAGAGTTCGGTATTTAAAAACAACACGGTCATATAAGAGTTTAAAAAAGCCGCTGCAAGCACGGCAAAAACAGCGTTTGCCGCCAAAAATAAAACGGCGGGCAAAAGAAGTTTAATTCCGGCAAATAACACAAACGGGCCTATTGCGCGCGCGGTTTCAAAAGCTTCGCCAATTGACGAAGGAAAGCAAAAATATAATGCGACAATCGATAAAATTGTCGCCGCGGCGTAAAGCGCGCAAAAAATAAAAAAGCCGGATAAAGTTTTTAAAAACGCTCCCGCCCACTCGTCTTTAAGCATCAGAAAAGTATATTTAAAAGTTTTAAAAACATCGCTTCCTCTAAACAGCAACGCCATAGTATAAAAACCAAAATAAAGTATCACGCCGGCGCACCATACGCTTAATACGGAGCCGTAAACGATAAAAGATATTATTCCGTCTTCGTAGTTCAGCCTTGTCAAAATAATAAATATAAAAACGGCCGCAAAAACGGCGATAAACATTTTAGGCAATGACAGGAGAGATTTTTCCACCGCGTCTAAAACGCAAAGAGTTTTGGTATTTAAAAAATCATAAGCGGCGCGCAACATTGAAAGCGTCATAACAATATATACGAATAATAAGAACGCAAGAGTAAACGCGGCTGCGGCGTTTACAAATATATTTTTGGAAGACGGAGCGAAAACAAACCACGGCGTAATCGCGCAAAACGTGCATAAAAAAAACAATAGCGCAATTTTCAAACATACCGGCAATATCTTATACCATACGTAAAAAGATATTTTTAGTATTGCGCCCGCGGACAAACGTTCCCTTTTAACTTTCGTGATATCCATATAAAATTTATTTGCCACGCTATAATATTAGAAGCGTCTAGAATTATTATATAAAATAATACGGAGCATTTGAATAAAAATGTATAATAATAAAAACGGAGGAAATATTTTATGAATGCTTTCACAATCTCCGCGCCTGTTCTGCCAAGCGCTACAAAAAAAGCTTTAATTCTTCAAAGCCTGCTTTTGGCCTGTGCGGTATTTTTGCCGTCTTTGTGTCATTTGGCCGGTTTTAACGCCAGAGCGCTTTTGCCTATGCACTGGCCGGTTTTAATATGCGCTCTAGTTTACGGGTACAGGGCCGGAGCGTTTTTAGCGGCGGCTTCGATAGCGTTTTCATACATGCTGAGCGGCATGCCGCCTTTTCCTATGATATTTGTTATGCTGGGTGAAATGCTCGCGTACGGTTTTATCGCGGGTTTGCTGAGAGAGGAGTTTAAGCTAAATTACGCAATTTCTCTTGCCGGCGCAATTATAGCCGGTAGAATTGCTTATTTGATTTTGGCTTATTTTATACTTTTAAAATTTACGCCGCTAAGCCTTACGGCCGGCGCTTACGCAGTTTTAGCCCAGCTTATTTTAATTCCTTTTATCTCTTCGAAATGGACAAAAAATCTACAATAAAATTTTTTGACGATTTGGCTCAAGAATGGGATTCTCGCGAGAATCCCGTTTTTAACGCCAGAATTAGCGGGCATATAAAAAACGCAAGCATAAAAAAAGGCGATATAATCGCGGACGTCGGCTGCGGAACGGGCATTTTATATCCCTACTTCGAACTTGCGGGAGCGGCTTCGGTTTTGTGCGTGGATATTTCCCCCAAAATGATAGCGGAACTGAAAAAGAAATATCCTCTCGCAGATACTCTAGCGGCGGATTTTGACGAAGCGGCTCTGCCTTTGGATTATTTTGATAAAGTAATTATTTTTAACGCTTTTGCGCATTTTGAAAACAAAGAAGCTACCGCCGCCAAAGCGCGTAAAATACTTAAAAGCGGCGGCGGATTTTATATCATACACTCTTTAACCCGCGCCGAATTGGCAAAAGCGCACGAAGCGAAAGCTGGATTGGATAAAGATATTATTCCGACGAAAATCGAAATGAGAGAAATTTTTACCTCGGCCGGTTTTGAAAATATTTTATTGAAAGAAGACGAAAGCGGTTGCTTTTTCAGCGCGAAAAAAATTAATCAGGAATAAGAGATAAATATTATGCCCGGCGTGTCCTGTTAAATAGTTCCTTACAACATATAATGTAAAGCCGCAGTTTTCTCAATTATAAATTAATTTCCGATTCTATTTTTACTTTTTCCCACGCCGTCATATCCGCACCCGATAGATAAAAACATTCAAGGGTTAACTCCCGCGGGTATCCATTTTAACAGCTTTAACTTGAATATCCGATTACTACTTTCGGCAATGCTCATACAACAAATTTAACGCTCTCAGCGTCAATTCGACATAATTTAAATAATTCCCGCCAAATTGATTTTACGCTCGCAAGGACAAGCTATAATGTAATATAATATATTTATGTTGATAAATATATCGTTAGTTTTAGCAAGTTATTTGTTGGGAGCAATCCCGTCCGGTTATTTGATAACTAAAAAAATCAAGGGTTTTGACATAAGAGATCACGGCTCCGGCAACCCGGGCGCGGCAAACGTTTATCGCGTCGTCGGGAAATGGCCCGGCGTAATCACTTTTTTATGCGACGCCGCCAAAGGAGCGGCGGCCGTTTTAATCGCAAAACATTTTGCGCCGCAGCAAGCGCAGGATACTCTTGCGATTATCTGCGGTTTTGCAGCCATTTGCGCGCATATGTGGACTATATTCCTTAAACTGCGCGGCGGTAAAGGCGTGGCAACATCCGCAGGAGTATTCGGCGCATTGCTTCCTTTGCCCACATTATTTGCTCTTATAACTTTTGCAATAGTAGTATGGCGCACCGGCAGAATATCGCCCGGCTCTATTTTAGCGGCCGTAGTATTGCCCTTAAGCAGCTATTTTTTCGGCGGGCATCCGCCAAGCTACTCTATACTGGCCACTGTCGTAGGAGCAATAGTGATATATAGACATATCCCGAATATAAAACGTATGCTTAATAAGGAAGAGCTTAAGTTTGAGGACGGCTCCAAAAAAATATGAAGAAAGAAGGCTTTACTTTAATCGAACTTCTTGTTGTTGTTCTCATCATAGGCATTCTTGCCGCGATTGCTTTGCCGCAGTATTTCAAAGCGGTGGAAAAAACTCGCGGAACCGAGGCAATCGTAATATTAAAAAATTGGGCCGACGCAATTAGTGTGCGCTATCTGTATGACGGAGAATTGATCCAAGTGCCGGATATAAAAAGCAAAATAGATATCGAAATACCGGACAGTAATAATTTTGACTATAGCGTTCTAAGCAGAACCGACAGCGAGGTCTGCATACAAGCAAGAAAAAAGGCTAACGGAAACATCCTTACAAATGAAAAATATCTGCGTTTTGTTTATTGTTTAACCGGAAACGCCAGATTAACAAGTAAACATTGCACAGATGGAACAAACGGCAACACCTGCAAAATTTTCGACGCAACATCGGCTTGCCGTCCTGTTCCCGAAGGAGCGCAATGTTCGTTCTAAATTTTATAACAGTGTTGATGGATTAAAAATGCAGCTAAATAAAATTACAGTGCTTGGCGCCGGAGTGTGGGGCGGCGTTATCGCGCGGCATCTTGCCAATATAGGCTTTAAAGTTTGGCTTTGGGAATATTCCAAAGAACTTTTGCAAAGCATACAAAAAAGCGGCGGCGCTCATCCCAATATTCCGGATTTCAAATTCCCCTCATCCGTCGTGCTTACCGATAGCGTTCAAGAAGCCGTAAAAAATACCGATTTATTAATTTTTGTCATATCTTCAAAAGCAATACGCGGTTTTTGCAAGCAGATTAAACCGATTTTAGACGGCAGAGCCGTGCCGGTTATAAGCGCGTCCAAAGGTCTTGAGGACAAAACTTTCAAAACAATGTGCGAAATTATAGAAGAAGAGCTGCCGCAGTTAAAGGATTTGGCTTTTGCTTTCAGCGGACCTAGTTTTGCGCTTGAAGTCGCCAGAAACCTGCCGACAAAAATCAAACTTGCCGGCCATAACGGACCCGTGATGGAAAAACTCAAAAAAACTTTAAGCGCGCCGCCGATAATTTTGGAAACTTCCGCCGACAGACGCGGCGCGGAATACGGCGGAGCTATCAAAAACGTTATTGCCATAGGCTGCGGCATATTAGACGGCATAGGCGACGGCGCAAATACAAAAGCCGCTTTGCTTACCGCCGCAATGCAGGAAATGAATACTATAATGCTCCAACAAGGCTGCACAACGCAGTCCGTTTACAGCATAAGCGGGCTTGGCGACGCTATTTTAACGGGAATGTCCGCAATTTCGCGAAACAGACGGCTCGGAGAAAAACTCGGGCAGGGTAAAACCTTGGAAGACGCGCGCAAAGAAGTGGGAACCATAGCCGAAGGCGCAAATTCCGTGCAAAGCGTTTATGACTTGATACAAAAAGACAATTTGGAATGCCCGGTTATAACTTCAATTTGGCAAATCGTCATCAAAGCGGCAAACCCGCAAATATTAATGAAAGCTTTAGGATTTTAAAGCACGGCGCGTATGAAAATAATAAAATGCCGATTCGTTTTATTAATTATATGCGCTTTTTTATTTGCAATCAGCGCGACGGCGCAAGACGGGATAACAATCAGGAACAAAACGGTTATATGCGGCAGTTACAATCTGCCGCGGGATATTATTCAAAAAAATATTTTTTTACTTTTCTATTATTATCTGCAAGGCAAACGGGATTTATTGATTTTAGTAGATAAAAATAATCGACTGCCGGCAAATTACGCGCCAAAAGATTTAGAGCGGATAGAAAATACGAAACACTATCTTCGCGCCGAAGCAAAGCAACAATTCAGCGCGATGATTGAAGCGGCGCGGCAATCCGGAATTATATTATATCCGGTTTCGACTTACCGCACTTTTGAATATCAGAAAAATCTCTTTGAGCGCAGCGTAAAAACGCGCGGAATAGAACACGCGCAGAGATACGTGGCGCGCGCGGGCGAGTCCCAGCATCAGCTCGGCCTTGCCGCGGATATTAACGGCACGGAAACTTATTTTGAAAAAACTCTTGCTTTTAAATGGCTTCTGAAAAATGCGGGCAAATACGGGTTTAGTTTGTCTTTTCCAAAAGACAAAGAAAAAGAAACGGGTTATGCTTACGAACCTTGGCATTGGCGATATGTAACGCCGGAAGGGGTAAAAATGCAAAATGATTTTTTTGACGGCAGCCAGCATAAAATGCTTTCTTTCTTTAAACAATGTTTATATAATCAATAATAAATCAATAAAGTTTATGATATAATTAATTATGGTTTACATTAAGTTTTTTTAAATACTGGAAAATAATTGTATGAAAAACAAAAAAATTCTTTTAGGAAGAGAGTATCTGTCTGTCTGTCTGTCTGTCTGTCTGTCTGTCTGTCTGTCTGTCTGTCTGTCTATAAACTAATTTCTGATTTTTTTCTCTCTTTTGTAAAGAGAGCGGGAGACTTAGGAACGCAAGTTCATAAGTCGGAAGAAAGATTTAAGGGCAGTTCTAACAACAATATTAAATCCCTCGCCGCTAAAGCGGCACTCCCTTTACTAAAGGGAGAAAACTGCGATTTCATTTATTTTTTCAATTATAAATTAATTTCCGATTTTATTTTTAACTTCTTTACTCCACTCCACCCTCTCCCATCAAAAAGGGAGAGGGAAATAGAAGAATTTCATCTCCCGTCAGATAATTCGACAATAACAAAAACTAATTCCCTTTTCTCTTTTATTTTCAAATTTAATTGTTTTAGTTTAGTAAAACCTTTGCGTGTGCAAAGGCTTATTTTATGTATGGAGGAAGTACTATGAGTATCAGAAACAAAAAAGCATTTACTTTAATCGAAATGCTTGTAGTTGTGTTAATTATCGGCATACTTGCCGCTATTGCCCTTCCGCAGTATCAAAAAACAGTTCTTAAAGCGCGTTTTGCCAATATTCTCAATGTGGCGGAAAGTTTGAAAAAAGCGCATGAGCTTTACTATCTTGTAAACGGACATTATATAAACGATAGGACAAAACTAGACTGGGATTTTAAAGAAAATTGTAATTTGTACAAGAACGATCCAGTTGCCTGCGATACATATTTTATGATTGACCAATTTCCCGGCGGTGGCGTAATTACCAATCCGGAATTTTCTCGCATTATGATTTATTATTGTCCCGGGTTTTCTCCAGACTGGTCTCTATGCTATACTAATTTTAAGTTTGAGTATACGATATGGCTGGATCACTCTTCTTATCCCGGACGTAGAACATGCACTGGACATAGCCATAATGACGAAGGCAAGAAGTTGTGCAAAATGCTCGGATTTTAACGCTAACGAGTAAATAACCGCTTTGCAAGTTTTTATTTTAATACTCTTGAAAGAGAACAAATACATAAAATTTTATTAAATCCGCCTATTTCCTGCCGCAATATTCCGGCAGATGAAAAGACAATATTCGTATCTTATTGCCTTAGCTCTCTATATTTAATATCATTTGTATATGACAAAATCTATATATGCACGGATTAACCCGCAGGTTTTTAGCGTCCGATTTTTCTATTTAAAATGTCTCAAAATTGGTTAGGAGTAATTATAATCTATGTCAAAAAAGTTTCTTGAACCGGTAGCAGTCATAGGTATCGGCGCAATAATGCCCGGCGCGCTTAATAAAGACGAATTTTGGAAGAATATCACCGAAGGAAAAAATTGTATAGCGGAAGTTCCCAAAGACCGCTGGGATACTTCTCTTTTTTACGACCCCGACCGAAACGCAAAAGACAAAACATACTCTAAAATAGGCGGTTT
>JAIRMX010000103.1 GCA_031258375.1 Elusimicrobiota bacterium
ATAGTCACAGGATATTTAGGTATGTAGAAGGGAGGGATAGATTACATAGGGCAGGCAATATAGGGACAGACGGGGTAAATACGCAGCGGCAGGACGTTCTTTATGATTTAGGAGTAAAGCCGTTGCACGCCAAAGGATAAGATAGAGAGGGGATACAAGACCACATAGCAAGGACATGCGTAAGAGAGGGCATAGTAGATATAAAAGATGGACAAGAGGTATTAGATGAAGAGGTAAAAGCATATAATTATAAGAGAGTGCATAGTACGACGCGAGAAGTTCCTTACTACAGGTACAAGGAAGCTCGTAGAACAAACAGTTTATGGAGGAAGTTAGAGACAGCAAAACCGTTTGTATCCTTAAAAGACATATTTTGTACAAGAACAACGAGAAGAGGGGACGGGTATAGGAGAATATCGCTTAACGGGTTAAAGTTAAGAGTAAACGGATTAGAGCCGTATGAGGAAGAGAGATACGGACATACAGGCTAAACAAAGAAATGAGCGAACTTAGATTTTGGAAAGATAAGAAGCTTTTAGACATAAAAAAGATTAAAAACACAGACTTATCAAAACAAATAAGCGGACTTTAATACAGTTCGCTTTTGACCTTTAAATAACAACGAAACTTGATAATTTATAAGGGGCGCTTAATTACTGTTTGTTAAAAGTTTTTTAATTTATATGTGCTGTCAAAGATATTCCAAGATTTTTTATAATAGACGAAACATTATAAAATGACGGATTTGCTTCCTTTGACAGTAATTTATACACGGTGCTTCTTTCAAGCCCTGCGCTTTTAGCAATATCGCTGACTTTACGCTCCGCCATAGCAATAGTTTTTAAGCCCTCAAGAAACGCCGCTATATCATGCGTTTTATTAAACGCGGCTATAACCTGCCTTTTGTAGCTTTTAAGCTCTTTAGGCTTATTTTTAAGGAAATTCGCGTAATATTCGCGAAAGCTCACATTTAAAACCTTAGCGTCTTTTGCCGTAATTTTATTTTTAATTTTTTTCATAATCCCTCCCCGATAAAATCTTTTATTTTAACAGCTTTTTCTAGGTCGTCCTGCTGGTGCTTTTTGTCCGCCCCGCCGGTAAGCAAGATTATAAGCGTTTCACCCTTCTTCGTATAATAAACCCTTATTCCTTTTGCGTAATTTATTTTTAACTCGCTTACTCCGTCTCTAAACATTTTACAGTTTGAGAAATTCCCTACAGACAATCTTTCAATATTTATAGATACTTTTATCCTTATCTCTCTGCTCTGTTTCTCAAACCATTTTGTAAAAAACTTTGTGGGTTTTATTATAAACATAGCTTGTCTCCCTTATAATATTGTGGCATATAGTCCGCAATTTGTCAAGGCCTATTGTTTCCCAGCCGATTTATTATATAGTCTTCCGTTAATATCCGCATTTGTTCTATTGCCGTTTTATTTAGTGCCGCAATCCTTTGAGATTGGGAAAAGTTCTCTTTAATAAGGTGTGCATTAAGAACTTCTAAATTTACCAAACATACAAGAATGTCCTTATGCGCATAAGTCCCGCCGTATCTTCCGGCCTTTGCCATAATACCTATAGAATTTGTTTTTTCTATCCATTGCTTAGCGGAAAGCAGAAATCTGTTTGCTCCGGCTTCATTTCTAATTCCTCCGAATTCGGGGGAATTAAAATCGGGATTATACATTTCTTCCCAAATACCTAATAATCTGTTTGTTTTGAATGCACAGCATAAAGAAGAACTGATAATGTAATATGCCTTAAATAATCCATAAATTACACCTTTTTATTTTTTATATTTTAAAAATATTTAACTACACGGCAATTATTCTATATAATACCAAATAATATGCTAATTTAATTGCGAATTAAAACTCTGTTAGAAAACCTTTCTATAGGGGATATAAGAGGATATAAAGATACAATATCGTAGTAATTATTTTTTCTAAATGTTTCTACTAACTGGGTCGTTTCGGTATGCCCCTCTGCCGCTTTAGCCACAAGCAGCATCGCACCGTTTAAATCCATCCCTATACCCAGACTTAAAGCATACGCTGCCTTTACCGCCTCTTTTGCTTTGTCTCCCACAAGACCGAAGTTTGTCGCCAGCGTAAGCTGTCTCATAATAACCTCGTCGGATATGCCGGTTGATTTCTGCATTTCGGTGGCAAAATTTTTATATTCTTTTAAAACGTAAGGCGAGGTTATGCCGATATTCTTTAGCGAGGCGTCAAGGCGGCTGGAGGCGCGTTCGGCTTCCGCAAAAGCAAACACAGAACTTGTGAGAAATTCTCCAAAATTTTTAACGGCGTTTATCGCCAATTTATACGCGCTGGTAAGCAAGTTTACGGATATCACGGCCGGCGACAGTTGTGCGGCCAAATTTTTGACGCGCTGCGCAAAACTCTCGGTATTCCCGGACAACTCTTTATTCTTGCCGGAAAGTATAGACAGGGAATTCCCCATATCGCTGGCGGGCTTGTCCGCCGACGCAAAAGATGTTGATATTTGCTTGGTAGATTCGGATATCTTTTTAGCGTTATCGGAATAATCGTCTTCCAAACTGACTTTTATTTTAACTTCGTTATCTGACATATTTTGCCTTGATTTTTCAGTTTTTTTAATTTATAATATAAATATGAACAGCATAATTTGGACGGTAATTTTTGCCGCAATTATTATACCGGTTCTAACTATACCCTGCTACTTTGTTTATAAGATGATAACCTATAAAGGGCCGTATTTAGACCTTTCTAAATTTTTGTCTAAATAAAACGCCTGTTGTCTAATCCAGTTTTTTTATCAAATCTTTGTGCGACCTCTGAAATATCCCTCTTGCCGCCCTTATGCTTTCCTTAGTTCTTATCGCGCTGTTTGCCACGCCGATAAAAGACGGCATTTGCCGTAATACCTGCAAATCAATAAGCCTTTGTTGTTCGCGCCTAATAAAAGAGTAAATTTCAAAAATCTCAAGGCGGCTCATCTCGCCGATTTTATTATAGTCCCAGCCTAAATTTATGACTAAAACGTTTACCGCTTCAAGAATTTTTTTTTTATTTCTTCGTCCGTCGTTTTTTGCGCGGCTTCTTCCGCTTTTTTTTGCAAATTAATACACAGATGTTTAAAAAAACATTCAAGGATAAAGTCCGTACGTTCTAAAATTTCTCTGCCCTCTTTCTCGTCTATATTGCTTTTAAAATCGTCAAAAGAAATTTTATCGCGAAACTCCGACGGCGGCAAGCCCGCAAATACCAGCTTTAACATTGTGATTATCGGCATAGCTGCGGTTATTTGCGCTAAATTATCAAGCCGCACCCCCTGCTGTTCAAGCCAGATTTCCGCCTGTAAAGAAAAATTAAGCGGTAAATATTTGCCGTTTATTTTTACTTTTGATTTATTAAAAATCTTGTCAAAAGTGATTGTTTCTTTTTTTTGTTCTTCCATAAAAAACCAAAAACGGGGCGGGGAGAGTTGCCGCCCCGAACTGTTAGCACCCTTGATTAGGATATAACGTTGAAAACCTGTACAGCTCTCCTGTGCAAGGGTCAACCAACGGAGTGCCGGCAAGCTCAAATTCCGCCCACGCTCGCTCGTCCCATGCAAGTGGAAGACCGCCCACCGAAACGCGCGGCATATCCCAAAAGGATATCGTGCCGTCGCTCTGTCGCGGGTGTATTACCATAACGCCTATCTCGCGGCCTATGCTCTTGCCCACAATAGCCGTAAAGCCGCCGTTATTGGCCGGCCGCACGTCAAACATAACGGCATTGCCTACGGCAACCGACGCGCCGAGCGTAAACTCGAGCCCGATAGACTCCGCCACAATTGTGCCGCTGGCCGTTGCTGCGACTTCGGCTATAACCTGCCCGTCCTCGCTCTGCCAGCCGCTCGCGCCCTGCGCGAGCGAACCTTGCACAATAATACGCGCCACTGCCGCGCTGTTGCCCTGCGCAATGCGGACTATAACTTTGCCAAAAGGCAAATTATTTTCCTTACCGGCTATAACCTCCGCCGTATAATCGGCAGCCGAGCCGCTTAAAGTCTGCGCCGCGCCCACGGAGCCGTTCGCCTCCGCGCTGTGCTCGGTAATTTCGGCGTTCTCAAAGGTGGTAAACAATCCTTTGCCAAACTGGCGAGCGGTAATGCTAAAGCTGTTTTCCGGCATACCGTATTCCGTTTTTAGCGCGCCTAAATAATTGCCGCCGTTAAGAGGCACGCCCTCAACGCTTCTCTCAAGCCCTCCGCCGCCGATAACGTCTAAAATCTGAAGGATTTCGCGCGTTTTAGGCTGATATAAAAGGCAGGCCTCGCCGCCGTAAATATTTTGTATCTGTCTCATTTTTTTATTGCTCCTTATTCAAAGTGTTTTTCTTTGAATGCGCGCTTTATCGATGAAGGGTGTCGGTTTTGATGGTCTATTTATGTCTAAATTGACAATTAAAACCGCTTCAACTATCTCACTGATATCTAACGCTATTTTCAACGCTGCTCTTGTTTATCTATATTTAAATTGCTATCATAATATTATAGCGATTTTTCTCAAACTATCATGGAATATTATGCCACAAAAGAACTTTCTGATCGATTTGCTTCAAAGTATTCGCATTCTTCCAGACATGTAAAATTATACTAGGGATATTATAGCTTTGATGATGCGTTTTGAATTAATTACGCACGTTGGATTTTGCGTGTTTATGTTGCGGCATGAAAAACTTCAAGAGAAAAATGTTTAAGGGGAAACTATGAAAAAGGAATATATATTTTGTGGAGAAAAAAAAGAAATAATAAAAAGTTGTAACGGGGATTATTATGATTCTTTTTCGTTTGCAGGCAAACCATATGCTTTGCATTTCAATGCGATTAACAGTTTTGGCGCGCGCGCAAGATTTGTATCAAAAATAATAAACGGAATGAAGAAAGCCGCATATATAACGATAATATTATTAATACTTAATATAATTATGCCCGAATACGTAAAAGCGTTTACAAATAACGTAGCCGCCGGAAGTTCGGTTACGGGGGAAATAGTATCGGGAGGAACGCAGGAAGTTTTCGGCACGGCTAATAATACCACGATTAACGGCGGCGGAGAACAAAATGTTAGAAATTATGGCATAGTCAATAATACCATAGTTAATGATGACGGCATTCAAATAGTCGGTCACGACGGAACGGCAAAAGACACCACGGTTAACAGCGGCGGATTACAGTTTGTCGCCGCAAGCGGCAAAGCTGAAAACACTACGGTTAGAGCCGGCGGCAGTCAAACTGTCTTTGACGGAAGCGCTTTCGGCATAAAACAGCTTGAAGGCGGGAATATTAACGCTACCGTAGGCACGGGATTATATATGGGAACTTATGTTAGCGGCACTAACGCTTTAGGACAAACGTTTACTTTGAAAGACGGAGTGGCGGATAATTTCATTTTATATCAGAACGGTTCTCAAACCGTCGCTTACGGAGGCGTAAGCAATATGACCATATTAAACAGCGGCGGAGTGCAAAAAGTTCAAGATCAAGGAGAAGCTAATAATACCACAATTAACACAGGCGGAGTTCAAACTCTTAATCTCGGCGCTCGCGCGAATAATACCGTTAATAACGGCGGTACGCTAAACGCTTTTTCAGGTTCCTTTATAAAAAATTATGACGCTAAAGACGGAAAAATTAATATGTATGGCGACAACACGCTCTCAGGCAATACGAACCTTATCGGGGGAGCGTTGAATATAATGAATTCCGGAAGCTTCAATACGATAAATATAGAGAATCTGCAATCTGACAATGCCGTAATCAATATGAATGTGGATATGGAAAAACATACAGGGGATTTACTTAAGATAAGCGGGAGTTATAACGGTTCGTCTCTTATAAAATTAAAGAACATTGCGCCGATATTCACTCAGACAAGCGGGGACGGGCTGAAACTGGTAGAAATAGCAAATACGGCAACAGGCAGCGGGACATTTGCGCTTGCCGGAGGAAAATGGGACGCGGGCGGATATGAATATATGTTATATCGGGGGACGGAAAATGCCGTTGGAAACGATTGGTATTTACGAAGCTCGAACTCCTTTAGCGATGTGTTTAAAACGATGATAAACATACCTTTATTAAATAGCGTATTGGCCGAAACGGGTATGAATTCATTACAAAAACGCTTAGGCGATTTAAGAAATATGGGAAGCGGAGATAACGGAATATGGGCAAGAACGCATTATAAAAGCATAACGATAGACGAACTTCAAAAAACGGATATGCGGATGTTTGGAGTAGAAGCTGGATATGACCGGCTGGTAACACCCGGAGAAAA
>JAIRMX010000147.1 GCA_031258375.1 Elusimicrobiota bacterium
CCCTCTTATAGGGAGAGGAAAAAACTTATGCTTTTTTCTCTCTTTCGTAAAGAGAGAGGGAGACTTAGGAACGCAAGTTCATAAGTCGGAAGAGAGATTTAATGAAAGCAGTTCTAACAGCAATATTAAATCCCTCGCCGCCAAAGCGGCACTCCCTTTACTAAAGGGAGAAAACTTTGGCTTTACTTTAATTGAACTTCTCGTTGTTGTCATCATAATCGGCATTCTCGCCGCTGTCGCGCTTCCCAAATATCAGTTTGCGGCAGAACGCGCCAGAGCTGTGGAAGCATTGCAAATAGCAAAAACTTTATCAAATTCTATGGAGTTGCAGTATATGACGGAGGGATATTATCCCACCATGGATAATTTGCTTATAGGTCTTGCCGGAAATCCGGGAGATAAGTTGTCAAATTATTTTCAATTTTCTCTATCAGGTAATTATCTTTATATTTATAGAAAACCATCGGGCGCTTATCCATATATCTTTATTTACGTCGGCACAAGACCGGAAGTTGTCGGCAAAGATTTTGAAAGAAAAATAATCTGCAAAGAAACGCAATATAATAAGTATCCCGGCATTTGCAAATCGTTAGGCGGCAGACAGAGTAATTATTATTTCAATGAAGACAAACCTTGGATTGTCTATTAGTAATCAAAACGCGCGCTATAATTAACCGCTTAATTTTATGCTAAAATAACCGTATGAAAAATTATTTTATTTATAAAATGCCTGTCGGCAAAATTGCGCTTGCGCAAACCGACGGCAAAATTACGGATATAACTTTAGCAAAAAATTTTGATAAAAAAGATTTTGTCAAAAAAGAAACGCGGTTTATAAAAAAAGCCGCTAAGCAGCTGGAAGATTATTTTGCGGGCAAACTTAAAAAGTTTGATTTGCCGCTTGCGCCCGAAGGCACGGCTTTTCAAAAATCCGTGTGGACCGCGCTTACAAAAATACCTTACGGGCAGACCAGAAGTTATAAGGATATTGCAATCGCAATAAAGAACCCGAAAGCGGCGCGGGCTGTGGGCGGCGCAAATAATAAAAACCCGATTTTTATTGTTATTCCGTGCCACCGCGTAATCGGCGCCGACGGCAGCCTTACCGGCTATGCCTGCGGGCTTGGCATAAAAAAACGACTTTTAGATATAGAAACAAACACGTCATCGCAATGACGTTTCTGCGGAAGGTTGTAATCCTGTTGCGTCTTGGATAAGAACGTTTATATTTTCTTCTTCGGGGATATCCGCAATTATTTCCGGCAACTGCGGTTGTTTAAGCCATTGCAAAAATTCGTCCGTCAGATATTTATTAATCATTTCCGCGCCTTTAAGATCATAAGCCGTCATAAAAGTAACTTTGCCTTCGCCGCAGGATAAAAACGCCGCCTTGTGTATGATGCTGGCCTCTACCATTTGTTTTCTGTCTTCGCTTGATACGGCGATGAAAACCGGTTTTTTATTCATTCTGATACCGCTGATAGTAAGAACGCCGCGCATTTTTAAAGAAGGAGTAAGCAAAGCAATGCCCGCGATATCCGGAGTAAAAATTAAAGATTTTGCGGCAATGTTCGCGCCTAACCCGGAACCGACAAGATAAATATTTTCCGTCGCAATGCCTTTTCCGTTAAGATAATATACGGCGGCCGTAACGTCGCGCACCATTTGATTAAACTCATTATTAACGCCGGTTTTTATAAATTGTTTTTGCTCTCCTTTGTTAATGCTTTTTCCATGTCCGCGCAAATCTACGGCCAAAAAACCAAAACCGGCGTTTTTGAGTTTATTTCCCAATTTTGAAAATTCGGTTTTATCTTTTCCTAAATCGTGCAGCAAAAGTAAATATTTAGCGGGCTGGATATTCTCGGTATTTTCAGCGTTTTCGGCAGGCGCGGCAGGTTCATAGCTGCCCGATATTATCCATTCGTCCTCCGTATTAATTTCAATTTCTTCAGCCGCGCGCGCGCAAAGCGCGCAAAAAACAAACGCCGTTAAAAATATAAAAAATCTTTTCATTTCAAAACTTCCTCCGGTTTGAACCACAAGGCTATTTCGCGTTCAGCTTCCAGCGGCGACGCGGAAGCATGCACGCAGTTTTGCATAACTCCGTTCTTTAGCGCGCCGAAAGAACCGCGTATCGTATAAGGCAAAGCGTTCTCGGGATTTGTAGAGCCGATTTCAGCGCGTATTTTTTCTACCGCGTTTTCGCCTTCGTAAACAAAAGCGTAAATACGATGATCTTCAATTCCGTTAAAATTACCGAGCATAAAGGCGATTACGTTTTCCAAAAAAGGAGTTCCCTCAAGATTAGAATAATGTTTGCGGGCAAGTTCTTCGGTGGCGGCAATTACTTTTGCGGCTTTCATATCCAGCCCAAGCCGTTCGATGCGGTCTATGATTATTCCCGTCAGCCGTTTGCTTATCGCGTCGGGTTTTATTAAAATCAGCGTGCGTTCTTTCATATAAGTATTATATTAAATATTTATGAGGCCATTGCCATAACTGCTCGTTTAATTATTTGTATTAATCGTCTTGTCGTTGTTCGTCGTCCAGTTCCTCCGGCTCGTCTATATACACTTTAGGCAATGCAGTCGATGCAAGCACGTAGAGGCATGCCGCTGCCAATATCACAAAGAAAAAAAGCAAAACTGCTATCAATAAGCTTCTCTCCTTTTCCCATGCCATTATACCGCTGACAATAGTTAAAGTTACTAAAAATGTAAATATGGAATATTGCACTCCTTCCCTCATATTAGCTATTCTCTGTAAAAAGTAATAATATTTTTATCATTTGCATATTAATGCCTTTTTCCTTTTTATAATTAAAATATGATATTTATGTTTCAGCGGGTATTATATCCATTTGTTATTTTTTAGCTTTTGGGAAAATAAAAACGGCCGCCATACTTGAGCTATTTACACTAACCCGAATATAACAGCCGTGGTTTGCCGCCTTTCGGCGGCAAACACTCGGCACACAACATCAAAAGGATCAGTTTTGACATTGTGCGCCTAATAACGAGCTGTCTTTGGAGTGTAAATAGCCTTTGATATCTCAAAAGCTCTCCCTGTTCTTCACAAGGTTCCAAAAACAGAATCAAATTTTTATAAGTTTTTTAAACTTACATTAACAGCCGTTTCTCCTATTTTTTTACTATACATATTTTTTACGGCATAGCGCAAGTAAAATCTTTACTCATTGCCTGCTCCAAAAAAATAAGAAGGCAATCTGTATCAATAATATTATCTGCTTTAATGAGGAGGATAAAGAAAGATTTATAATATCGTAAAATTTTCCCAGAAGACAAGAAAAAATACTTTATAGCCATTGATGCTGATAAAAAGATGAATTAAATTTTTGTGATTAAATAATGGCTAAGAAAGATACCTTTTAGCTCTTCGGGCATATTTCTGTTTTGGGTAAGAGTAAAAAGTATCTATTACAAGATAATATCTATCCCTTTTAAAGCCTACGATGAGAAAGTGAGATAAACAAACACTCTATAAATCAAAAACTCTCTACGGCATACCGTAGTGAAAAATACTTGGGGTTCCTCTATGATACTATAAAAAGCCTTATTTGTCCTCTATATTATACAATTATGTAACATTGAAACAAGTTAATAGAAGGTTATTTTACAGAAAAATCCATAAAATACGTTTCATCATCTATTTTTAAAAAAGTCACGTCCACCCTGCCGTATCTTTCTAAATCTTCCTGCCTAACTCGTTGCCCATCAGGAACTTTAAGCCTGTTCCTAAAATACTCTCCCAATAAGGCGTTGTTTGAAGTGCTGTGAATTGCCTTACCGTTATCTTGGGCTCTGACGCAGATTATTGACTTGTTGTCATCTGTCCAAATAGTAAATACTTCTTTTCTTGGAGGGAAGAAATCTGTTTTATATACCGAGGCAGGCAGACTTATATATGCTTGGTTAGGGTTACGGCCTTCTCGCTGTCCCCAATTTAAGCCAGAGTGATAGCCGACTTTAAGAGGAAATGTCACTTTATCTTTAGACACGATAGCCCCTCTTTTTACATTTTTACCAGCTTCTTTATCTGTTATATCCACATGCTTTCTATATCTTTCCTCTTTAATGATGTTAACATACTCCTTAACATCGGGATGAGTACAGATAATAGTATTCTTTTCTATCTTATTGAAATATCTCATTGCGTTTACAGGGTTGCAGTCATTAATTATTTCAAGTTGTTTGTCGCCAAAACCTGTTTGGGTATAATTTGCTGAACCGATAAAAGCCTTAATGGGTTTATAGTTTTTTGAAAATATATAAAGTTTAGAATGTACCGGGAATATATTATAAACATAACTGCAGGAAAAATTTATATTATATTCGTTTTTTGTTAATATTTTAAAGTTTTCATGGCTTTTTATTCCCATATCACAGCGCGGAACCATTCCCACCAATAAATTTATTTTAAAACCTTTGATTTTTAATTTGTCCTTAATGTCAATCATGTGGCGGGTGACCATTGTAGGGGTTGCAAAACCGGATACGATATACAGCCCTGTTGCCCCTTGTTTAATAGGTTCCATGAGAATTTGCTCATAAAGATTTTCTGAGAAGAAAAACATTGTATTGCTCTCCCTTTGTTTACTTTTTATGCTTATATTCTATATTGGGTTTTATGCTGGGATAGTCTATCCCTGCGAAAGATTTAAGTATCGCTTCAAATATAACTTTACCGCCGGCTATAGGGACTGCCATGCCTATTTGCTTTCTAACACTTTCTTTGCTTCCTTTAAACTCAAAGGTATCAGGAAAAGTTTGAAGCCTTGCCCGTTCTCTATTGGTTAAAGCCCTATTTTCTTCCCAATGGTAGACATGTGTCCCGCCGCCGCCGCTTCCTGTTATAGTATAAGATGGTTTATCAGGGTCTAAGCGTTTATAGATTTGACTAATTTTTGCACCCTGTACATTAAGTTTAAGTTTTTTAGGCAGTTTGGCTGTAAAAG
>JAIRMX010000189.1 GCA_031258375.1 Elusimicrobiota bacterium
TTGATTTGTGGATGTACCTTTGTAGGCACAAGGAAGGAGCACATAAAATTTGAGCAAGATAAAAAAATTGATACTTCCTCAAGTTTTTACCTGATACTCCCCGAAGACGGGCATGAAATAAGCTACTTTAAGGAAAACCGAGTTGAAAATAAAGGCAGCGGCAAAGAAGCGGCTGACGTATTTTTTAAGAAATTCTACAAAAACTTCGGTAGTCTGGTCATGAGCAAAAATAATATTACTATTTCCAAAGGCCTTGAGGAAGCAAAAATACGTGGTGATAAATATATGATTACGCTTGATGTAATTGAGTGGAATGATGAGTTTTATATGACGTGTATTCCCGCAAAACCCAATACTGTGCAAGCACAGAAAACGGATTCAGTGGATGTCTCCATACAGGTTTACGAAGTTGCAACAGGAGAACTACTTAATAAACAACGCTTACAGAACGCTGGGTGTCCAACTATATTTTTTGGTGTTATACCAATAGGAACCATGGGCCCCAAGGGCCGCTTTAACAGTTCTCTTAATAATTGGGCAAAAAATATTAAATAGAGTATTGTTGCGAGACCTGCGATCACCGATTTGTTTATAACGCGCTTCGTTTTATTCTTTTGTTTCTTTATACTTACCCTTTCTTTCAGATGCTCTCTTTCCCGCCAGATCTTCTTTTCTTTAAGGACTGCCTATTCGGTGTCCGTATAATGCTCTATCAACTTTAGTATTCTCGTGCCCCACAGAATCACAGAATCGGATACGTCGTTGATGTCTGCGTCCTAGCCTTGCATGGTTGCGTAGTAAGACTTCCTTAACAACTTAAAACTGTCGGATATTGGCGGATTTATTTCTTTCTTGAATCTTTCAATTCTATTGTTGACTGTAGCAATCAGTTTTTTTAAGTTGGGCGCGAAATTATCGCCCTCGTATGCTTTGCCATCCTTTTTCTGTAAGCAAATAATGTTAAGTTTTTTATTTGCGCAGGGTAAGGCGCATTTGTCTGTTTTTGCCGGAATAATAAATAGAAGATCGACGAAGCAAGAGAAGGCGTCTTTAATTAAAATCTATTGTGATGAAGCTTTTTTAATTTGCCGCTAACTCGTTTGTTGCAAAATGGGTTGACGACAACAACGACGGTAAAATTTAACCCCCCTGCGTTTTTAAAACAGGGGAGTTGTTTTGAAGTTCAAGTTTTTATTCTTTTCCATATCCCTCGAAAGCTATGCCGCCCTTTGAAAATACGCAATCTTTAATAACGAGATTGCCGCCGTTTTCGTTATGCAGCGTCAAAACGCCGTCTTTTATATTTATGTCAACGGAATATTCCGCCGTGCCTTTGAAATAAGTGTCGACGCCTTTATCTATGGCTTCAACTTCAAACACTTTTATATCTTTACCGGCTGTTGATAATATGCCTTTATATAACATTTTTTCCTCCTTATAACTAATATATGCAACAATATAATCAAAGTAAATTAATAGCAAACGGTCAAGTGTAAAATAAAAAATTTTTTAAATTTTATGCCTTTTAAATTTCCGAAGAACCTTTGGGAATGATAGTGGAAAACTTTGCGGGAATAACAATCCAGCGGCTCCGAAAGGATGATAAAAGGGAAATAGCTGGAAGTATTCTTTATGGAAATAATAAAACCCCTTTCTTTCGAAAGGGGTTTTAAGATTTAAGTTTTTTTAAATGGATTTCCGATATTTAAAACTTCGGAAATTACATTTAATATCGCTTAGAATTTTACAATCAAGCCAAGCTGGCCGGCATACGGATTTTCTTTAAAAATAGTGTTGGTTCCGTACGCAATGCCCGTATGAAGTTCAACGTATTCATTGAGTGCATACTTGACTAAGAGGTCAAATTCATTGCCGATCCATAAAGGATTATCTTCCTTGCGATAGCTGACAGCAAAGTACTCAAGAGCGAAGTTAAACTTTTCAAGAGCAGGCAGTTTGAAATCAACGCCGGCATTGACTACGCGCATATTTCTTCCATCGCTGAAAGCTTGTCCATTAAAACCCGAAGTCATAATACCGGGCAAATAATTGCCCACAGCAATAAAATTCTGCTCGGAGTGAACATAAGTTAATCTAGGCGTGATATCAGCTTGTTCAAGAGCCAATTTAAAAGAAGCGTCCGCTTTTACCATCCAGCCTTCATTATAGAAGAAAGGTCTATTTTCCGGACGCTGGTTGCTGTAAGGATTATTATAATTCTTCGCAACTTCAACGGATACTAATAAAGCATCGTCAGCATAAGCCGCTTTGCCGCCGTAAAGGCCGATATTAACACTTTCTCCTCCGAATAATGGACTATTCGGGTAAGCGATATTATATAAATAAGCCTGTAAAGAAAGGCTGTCATTTACATTATATTTGGCGTCAAGACCGAGAACAGAATTCGCATCATTGACATTAGGCTGGCTTTGTTGTGCAAGCTTTCCATAAACCGCGTTAGCAGTAAAGCTGTCGGAGGCATAGGTAACGACAACCGCATCGGCAGATTCTGAATCTCTTACACCTGTCGAAAAGTTATCAGAAATCCCGCCTTTATAATGGGTGGGACCGTAATATACTACGGGGCTGTTTTCATCTCCGTAGAATTGGCGGCCGATTTTGGCGGTTAATACGCCAAAAATATTGTCAACGGTGACATTGGCTTCAACAACGCGGATTTTATTTAGATAATCATCTAAACTCTGTCCGTTTGAAGGAGCGCCTTCGCTGCCCCAATAACCAACGTTTAAGAAAGTGACATCGGCTTTTACGTCGTCAACCAAGTCAAATCCCAAACCGAACAGAACTCTGTTGGAAACGGTTCTGGAGTTAACATCAACGTTTTGATATTCGGCTCTTAGCAACGAACCAATGGTTTGAATTTCTCCCTTGGTGGTAACATTATCAAGAATGCCGCCTGCAAATGCCGGTACGAATAATGCAAAAGCAAGCGACACGGCTAATAACTTTTTCATTCTTCTTCTCCTGTTGGCATTTT
>JAIRMX010000213.1 GCA_031258375.1 Elusimicrobiota bacterium
AGCTTCTTTACCTAATTGTGTAACAAGACCCTAACACGGAGAAAACTATAGATAAAAAATAAAACTTAGCCGTTTTCTATTTACTGACTTTGAAGTTGAGATAAGCCTCCATAAACCCGTCCAAATCGCCGTCCATTACGCCCTGTATATTTGAAGTTTCGTATCCGGTGCGCAAATCTTTGACCATTTGATAAGGCATAAAAACATAGGAACGGATTTGATGTCCCCACGCAATATCTCCCTTTTCGCTGTAATGGCGTTCCATTTCGGAACGTTTTTTATCCATTTCAAGTTCATATAATTTGGCCTTCAGCATTTTTAAAGCGCGGTTTTTATTTGCAAGTTGAGACCTTTCCACCTGGCAGGCGACGACAATACCAGTAGGTTTGTGCAAGATGCGAACGGCGGTTTCAACTTTGTTGACGTTTTGTCCGCCGGCGCCGCCTGAGCGCGCGGTTGTAATTTCTAAATCTTTATCCAAAATTTCAATATTTATTTCGTCTTCAATATCCGGCAAAACGTCAAGCGAAGCAAAAGAAGTGTGCCTGCGCGCATTTGCGTCAAAAGGAGATATCCGCACAAGGCGGTGAACGCCGTTTTCGCTTTTCAAAAAACCGTAAGCGTAAAGACCTTCTATTTGCAAAGTGGCGTTTTTTATTCCGGCTTCTTCTCCCGCTAAAATATCGGTTATCGTAACTTTAAAATTATGCTGCTCTGCCCAGCGCGTGTACATTCTAAGCAGCATATCCGCCCAATCGCAAGATTCCGTGCCGCCGGCTCCGGCGTGTATACTGATTATCGCGTTAAGTTTATCATTGGGGTGCGAAAGTTTTGTTTTGAACTCAACTTTTTTAAGATCGTCGCCGAGCTTGTTAAGAGCCGCATAGACGTTTTCAAATTCTTTTTTATCGTCCAATTCCCGCGCAAGCTCAAACAGAGTTTTATTATCCTCAAGATTTTGTTTTAGCGCGGCGTAAGTTTCAATGTCGGTTTTTAAAGCGTCGATTTGTTTAGATATTTCTTTTGCGGTATGCGCGTTGTTCCAAAAATCCGGCTCGGCGCTTTTGGCTTCTTTGATTTCAAGCTCTTTTTTTTTGCTTTCTATATCCAAAATTTTAGCAAGGCTTGCAAGGCGTTGCGCAATATCGTCTAAACTATTTTCTATATCTTTAATTTCTATCATAAATCATAATTTTTTTATCTTATAAAACTAATTTATATTTTATCTTTTTAATAATAGTATTGCTAATAATTATTGTTAATTGCATGATAAGTTGTTAAAGATGGACTAAGATACAGAATAGATGTTCTGTAATTTTATTTTGAATATTTTTCAAATAATTTCTTCAAAAATTTATACTAAAGTGAGAAATATGCTATTTTTTGTATCAAATCTATATTAATTATATAAACAGCTTGATTTTATACAAAAACATTCATAATATCTCAAAGCGTTTTGAGCGAGGACACTTTAAAACGAGAACTTGCCCCGCTGGAAGCCGTAAGACAGCTATCCCAAATATTTACTTACAAGAGATTATGATAATAATATTTATAACGGCATACAACACGTCAATATATTGCAATGGCTGAAAGGCGGGAAATAAGTTTATTTGGCCTTCGCAAAGTCTTAAAATATAATACTCATTTTCTATGATAAACCGTTGCGTCTAGAAAAACGGCTGAATATATAAAAATATTTAAAGTTATAAAAATGCAAATATACGCAAAAACGTCTCCGTATTTCGTATAAAAAGTTTTGGCGGCCTGCGGTTGGAATTCAAAATCTAAAACGGCGGTTTCTTGTTGGCCTAATTGCGACTCATATTCCATCCGGCCTGAAGAGTCTATCCAAGCGGAAATTCCCGTATTTGCAGCGCGCAGTAAAGGGCGTCTATTCTCGACGGAGCGGAAAATATTTGCACGCAAATGCTGATAAGGCGCCGCGCTGTTTAAAAACCAGCCGTCGTTTGAAATATTAACGAAAAATTGCGCGCCGTTTGAAGCTTGCGCGCGCCAAATTGACGGAAACAAAGATTCAAAACAAATTTGCGCGCCGAATAAAAAATTTTTTTCGTTTTGGTTCTCGCGCGGCAGAGTTAAACCGAATAATTTTCCGGGTTCGTCTCCCGCCGCGAAGGTTCCCGTAAATGACGCAATGCCGTATTTTTCATATAAACTTTTTAGTAAATCGTTAAGAGGCAAAAATTCGCCAAAAGGCACGAGTTTGACCTTATTGTAAATGTCTTTTAATCCGTCTTTATCAAATAAACCGGCGGAGACAAAATCCTTATCGTTTTGCGCCGCATAACTGCCGGTTATCTGCACGGCTTGAGTTTTAGCGGATAATTGTTTTATAAAATCTTCATAATCTTTGTTTTGAAAGCTGCCCGGATAAGAACTTTCCGGCCAAATAATCAAGTCAATGTTTCTGTTTCCCAACGCGGCGGCCTGCTCTTCAATTTTGAGCATGACTTCGCCTTCATAACCTTCAAGCATGAGTTTATGCGTATCGGGCTGCATTAAGGCAACGGATATTTTTTGCGGATTTGAATTTAAAAAATATTGTTGCTCTGCGATAATATTTCTGCCAAATGCAAACGCGGTTGCAACAAGCAAAGGAGCGGCGATTAGATACGCCAGCCGCGCGCGGGAAGGCGTCTTGTCGTTTACGGCGGCGGCAAAACTTAAAGAAAAAAACATTATCAGAAAACTTACGCCGTAAACCCCGCCGTAGGAACTTATTTGAATTAAAGCCGTCGCGCCGGCCTGAGTATATCCCAAAACAAACCACGGAAACGCGGCCAATTTATAAGCTATAAATTGATGTAAAAGCTCCAGCGAAACCCACGCGCATGCGGCGGAAATTGGAAACAGCCATTTAACATGTTTTAAATAATTGCAAAGAAAGCCGAACAAACCAAATTGCAAGGCAAGAACCGCGCTTAAAGAAATAAGCGAAACCAGCGCCAGCCCGCCGCTGCCCGTTCCAAATTCTACAGTCGGATAAATCCAATAAATTATGCCTATATAACTAAAAAGTCCCGCCGCAAAAGCGTAGAGAAAACTAAAAAAGGGAGTTTTTATTCTTAATATGGCAAAAGCGAAAGGAATGAACGCAATCCAAGCAAGCAGCGGGCGCGGCATTGACAAATAGCTTTCCGCCAAAAGCCCTGCCGTCAAAAGCGGAGCTGCGCAAAATATCAGCCCGTTGCAAAAACGGGTTAAGGTTTTTAGCAGTTTAGAGAATATTTGTTGCATAAATTGAAAATTATTGTATAATTATATGATAGCAAATTAGCATAACGTAATACTGGAGAGCGGTTGTTATATGTAAGCCCAAACCAATAAATTTGTCATGCTGAACTAGTTTCAGCATCTGTAGTAATAAAAGGCAGATCCTGAAATAAATTCAGGATGACGAACAGAGAGACCCTGAAATAAATTCAGGGTGACGAAAAAATAATCGGCTTATAAAAATTTGATACTGTTTTTGGAACCCTGTGAAGAACAGGGAGAGCTTTTGAGAATTCAAAGGCTATATGTAGTCCAAATGCAGCTCGTTATCAGGCACAAAATATCGGAACTTATAATCCCGATGTTTTGTGCCGAGCGTTTCCCGTCCGTAAGGACGGGAAACCACGGCTGTTATATTTTGGGTTACTACA
>JAIRMX010000002.1 GCA_031258375.1 Elusimicrobiota bacterium
GTATCCGTACGCGTGTCAATGCGGATTTTATCGCCTTCGTTGATAAAGAGCGGAACTTTGATTTCAAGACCGGATTCAAGCGTGGCCGATTTTGTCATATTTGCCACGGTATCCCCGCGCACGCCCGGAACTGTGGAAGCTACTTTCAAATCTACTTTTATCGGCAGATCAACGCTGAAAAGCAAATCGTTTATAAAAAGCCCCGTCGCTTCCATTCCGTCAACAAGATAATTTTTTTTATTGCCTATCTTAGACGAAGGCACGCCGACTTGTTCGTAAGTCGTGTTATCCATAAAATAAATCATATCTACGTCTCTATAGGAATAGCTGAAAGGGCGTTTTTCTATGCCGACTTCTTTAAATTTATCTTCCGGCCTGTAAGAGCTTTCTATAATTGAACCGGTATTTAAGTTTTTAAGTTTAACCCTTACCACTGCGCGCGCTTGAGACTTGCGGTGATGCTGATATTCTATAATTTCCACCAGCTGCCCGTTTTCGTCTTCAAAAATCAAACCTTCTCTAAAATCTCCCGTACCTATCATAAAACGCTCCTTTTATTTAGTTAAAATTTTTGCGCCCGTTTTTGTAAGCAGCACGGTGTTTTCATAACGCACGCCGAGTTTCCCTTCAAAATATAATCCGGGCTCTATGGTAAAAACGCTGTTTTCTCTTAATATATCCGCCGAATTTATTCTGACAAAAGGCGCTTCGTGTATCGCAATGCCAAGACTATGTCCGGTGCTGTGTATAAAATGTTTGGAAAGGCCGCTTTTTTCTTCTATATAATTGCGGCATACGGCGTCAAGTTCGTTGCCGCTCATTGCAATTTTTGCCGATTTTAGAGTTATATCGTGCGCGCTTTTTACAATATCGTATATTTTAGTAAATTCTTTCGACGGTTTTCCGCCATACCAAAAAGCGCGCGTAATGTCCGAACAATAATCTCCGTATTTGCAGCCGTAGTCCATTAAGACGGGTTCATTATTTTTAAGCTTGCGCTTTGAATTCACATGATGCGGATTTGCGCCGTCTGAACCGAAAGCCATTATTGTTTCAAAAGCAAGCCCTTGCCCGCCCAAAGAAAACATAATCTCTTCAAGCATTTTAGCGGCTTCAATTTCCGTAATTCCCGCTTTCAATTTTTTTCGGAAAATCTCATAAGCCTTTGCCGATATTTGGCATGCTTTTTGTATTTTGGAAATTTCAGAGGGCAGTTTTACTTCGCGTAATTTGGAAATCTCCCCGGTCATTTCGATAAAACCGGCTTTTTTAAACATATTGCCCGGAATATAACTTATAAGTTCAGGATCAAAAGCCGCGTTTTTTATTTTTAACTCTTTTACTTTCTTTACAATGTCCGCGGGGTTAAGACTTATAATTAAAGTCAAGTAAGGAGCGGCCTTGCGTAAATTTATCGCATATAGTTCTTTGGTAAAACAAAAAGCTTTTGTCTGAGTTATCAGCAGCAAAGCGTCCTTTTGCGTGGAAAAATGAAAATCGCTCAGATAATTTAAAGAGTCATAATCCATAACCGCAAAAGCTTGTATTTTTTGCAATTTTAAATATTTTTGAAAGTTTTTTATTTTTTCATCGCTGTTTTTCATTTTAGCTTGCAACTTCAATTTAATATTTTTGTTCCGTTTTTTGTCATATAAAAGCAATCTTCGTAGCGTACGCCGAACTTACCTTCAAGATAAATCCCGGGCTCTATACTGAAGCAATAATTTAGACCGATTTTATTTTTATTTAACCGGCTGATATCGGCTTCTTCATGAGCTTCGATTCCTATGCCGTGGCCGGTACGGTGCGTGAAGTATTTGCCATAACCGGCGGCTTCTATCTGCGAACGCGCTATAGCGTCAATCTGCGCGCCCGTCATGCCGTATTTCGCTTCTTTAGCGGCTTTATCATGCGCGGTTTTCACTATATCAAAAATTTTCTTAAATTCCGCGGAAGGTTTATTGCCATACCAAAAGGTGCGCGTAATATCCGAACAATAATTTTGATAAACGCAGCCGAAATCCAGCATAATTGGCATATTGTTTTTCAATTTAAAATCGCCCGGCATATGATGCGGATTTGCGCCGTTTGGACCAAAGCTCACTAAGGTGGTAAAAGAGGTTCCGCTTGCGCCTTTAGACATCATATAATCGTCCAGTTTAGCGGCTATTTCTTTTTCCGTAACGCCGATTTTCAAAAGTTTTTTGATATAAGGCAGCGCGCCGTAAACTATTTTTGCGGAGCGGCGCATAATTTCAAGTTCCGTTTCCGTTTTAGAAACCCTCAGGGAAGCGATAAGCGAAGCAAACTCTTTGAAACCCGCTTTAATATATGCTTTGCCGCTGTAATACATTTCTTTATTAAAATCAAAAGCGACATTTTTTAATTTAAGTTTTTTAGCGGTTTCTATTATTTTATTTTCTCTACAATAATCAAATCCTTCGATTTTTATTTCCGGATATTCAGAGCTGAGCGGAATTTTATATAAACTTCGAGCAGCGAGATAGAGGCCTTTATCATACGCAAGCAAGATACCTTCGTTCTGGAAGAAAAAAATATTTTTACCCAAAATGTATTTTAAATCTTTTACATCGGAAATTATTAACCCGTCAAGTTTATTCTTCTTTAGAAGAGTTTTTAAAGCCGAAAGTTTGGAGGCGTCAAGTTTGGGCATAACAAAATCCTTTTAGTTAATTTCTTATTCATATTATATAAATTAATGGCTAAAACTGCTAGAGCCAACAGCGTTTTCTGTTTTTAGGAAAGTACCCAAAAGACCTATTTACAAAACCCTTATATATTGTATAAACTAAAAATGTAGCATATATTAAACTAAGGCAAGGAGGCAATATGTTGGGAAAAAGCATAGTAATAAGCAGTTTGTTGTTATGCGGCGCCATGTGTTTTGCACAAAACACATCGTATGATGGGTTTTATAGCCCATGGAAAATGGAGGGGCGAGAAAAAATAATAACTACTAGAAACATTGCTAAAAGTGTTACCGTAAAAGATCCGGACGGAACATTATTAATAGAAGCTGTGGAAGCGGGGAATAAAGGCAGAATAAAAACTCTCCTTAAAAACAACTCGTATTCCTCCGAACAATATGTTGAAGCAATATCAAAAACCGAAGTTGCGGATATAGCTAATACTTTGTACGCCAATGCTATAGAGTCAATTGTCAAGAACGCGCCAAATCGTACCATATCTGAATCTTATATGATATTTGCTCACGATACTCCAACACTTGTTCCAGCGCAAATCGCTTATAAGATTGAAGGAAAAGAATATGTGGTTAGCGGTCATTACGGCAAGGATAAAGTATATAATGCGGCTAAAGGGGTCTTTGACAACTTACTCAAAGAAAAAAACATCCAACTCCCTGTAAAATCTAAGTTTGATTGGGAAAAGTTTTTGATAATGGTGTCTGAGGGGTTTACAAGTACACCACCTTCTAAATAATTTCCAAATGCTTTAACCCCCGGCCTAGCCGGGGGATGTTATTTATTAATTTTTACCCGCCGGCCATAAAAGTTATAATTTCAACGGCGTCGCCGGAATTAAAAAAAATATCGCCGTATTTGTCTTTATCAACAATACTTCGGTTAATTTCCACAACCACGCCGGCGGGATTAATATTTTTTGATTTCAGATAATCTACAATAGTCGTTTTTAAAGGGAGTTCTGCGGATTTTCCGTTAATTACCACTTTCAGCGTGGGATTATTTTCCGCGATAATTTTATTTGCGCGTTTAATTAGGTCAATAATATCGGGCGCGGCCGTAATTTCGCTCAGCATACATATATGTTTTGCTCCGGCTTTTAAAATTTCTTCCAAGTTATCTAACTTTATGCCGCCGATTGCCACAAAAGGAATTTTCACATTAGCCGCCGCGTATTTTACCAAATCCAGCCCTACCGGAACATAATCCGGCTTTGTGGGCGTTGCAAAAACGGGGCCTACGCCGATATAATCAATATCTTCCTTAACGGCTTTTTCTATTTGATTTATCGAATGAGTGGAAAGGCCAAGAAGCATATCTCCGCCGATAAGCCGCCTTACTTCCCGCGCGCTTATATCGTCTTGGCCGATATGCAGGCCGTCGGCATTAGCCTCGAGCGCGAGATTTGCATTATCGTTAACAATGAAAACCGCGTCATAGGCAAGCGTTAAACTGCGCAGTTCTTTTGCTTCTTTTAATTGTTCTTCGTAAGGTTTTGATTTTTCCCGGTACTGTATGGTTCTAATTCCGCCCTCAAGCATTTGTTCTGCCATTTCGCAAACGCTTCTTCCTCCGCTAAAAACGCTTGAAGTAATTGCGTATAAGCCTGTCTTAATTTGTTTTTTCATAAATGCAGCCAGTCCTTAAATACAGGCTGATAACCCAGCCCGTAAATTTGATTTTTTATTTCTTCAACCGATCTTCTGTCTTCGTTTTCAAATTGCCCAGTATCTTCTTTAGAGATTGAATACCCGCCGACTTTCGTCGAAGCCTGAGCGGACATTTTCGTTATGCAAAGAGGCAAAATGTTATCTCGCATATAAGCGCTTTCCCTTGTGGAAAGCGTAATGCCCGCGCGCGGCAGAAATATGCGGCAGGCAAGCATAATATGAACGAAAGTTTTATCGTCAAGAGGATACTTCGGCGTAAAATTGCCCGCGTTGCTTTTAATACGCGGGAAAGATAAAGAAAAATCAATATCCGGATATTTGCCTTCCAAATATTTTATATGCATAGCGGCAGAAAAAATTTCTTTAACGGGGTCGTTAAGCCCGAGCAGCGGGCCTATGTTTATATTTCTGGCTCCGGCTTTGCAGGCGCGCTCGGGCGCGTCTAAGCGGAGTAAATAATTTGTTTTAGGGCCTCTTAAATGCACTTGCCCGTAAATTTCCTCGTCGTAAACTTCCTGATAAATCGTTACGCCGTCCGCGCCGAGCGCAAAAAGTTTTTTATAAACTCCCGTATCAAGGGGGTATACCTCCAAAGATATCGAATAAAAATATTTACTTAATATTTTAACGCAATTTGCCAGATATTCTATCGAAGTATTCGAGGACTCGCCGCAAACTAAAACCATATGGCGTATGCCCAAAGCCGATAATGCTTTGGCCTCGCTTTCAACCTGTTCTAAAGAAAGTATTTCCCGCTTTATTTTATTGTTTGAGCTGAAAGAACAATACGCGCAGCCGTTCATGCAGAAATTCGCGACGTAAATAGGCGCGTAAAGCAAAATATTTTTGCCGAAAAACTGCCGAGTGATTTTTTGCGCTTTTTTGGCAATCAATTCCAAATAAGGCCGCGCTTTGGGCGAAAGCAAAAGAAGAAAATCTTTTTGGCTGAGAATTTCTTTATCCAAAATATTTTTTATTATTTGTTCGGATATTTTGCCGCAAAAAGCAAAATCCGCATTTTTATATTTTAGCAATTTTTCGTAGTAGCTCATAATTGATTTACGTTAAAAATTATAATTCCTTTATAATCATTTTTTATAAATTCCATTCTCTTTGCCTCATACCGCCTGAGAGCGGTATGTAAGTTCTGTCCATATTAATTCAAAAAACCCGTAAGCGGAGACGAAGCTTTTGCCTGATCGCTTATCCCGCCAAAATCCGCTAAATAGGCTTTGCGCCCTGCTTCGACGGCAAGAGCGAAAGCTTTGGCCATTTCCACAGGGTCGGGAGAGGAGGCAATAGCGGTGTTAACCATAACGGCCGCGCAGCCCATTTCCATACATATTGCAGCATCGGAAGGCCGGCCTAATCCGGCGTCGACTATAACGGGCAAATCCGTTTCATTGATAATCATACGCACGAATTCTTTGGTAAGCAACCCCTTATTTGTTCCTATAGGCGCGCCGAGCGGCATTATCGAGCAGGCTCCGGCGGCTTTAAGTTTTCTTGCGCTGATTATGTCGGGATACATATACGGGAAAACGTAAAATCCTTCTTTGGCTAAAACCTCCGCAGCTTTTATAGTTTCTTCATTATCCGGCAAAAGATATTTCGCGTCGTTGACAACTTCTATTTTTATCCAATTGCCGTATCCGGCGGCTTTGCAAAGCCGCGCTATGCGCACGGCTTCATCGGCAGTTTTTGCGCCGGATGTGTTCGGCATTAAAATTTTGTCTTTGGAAATAAAATTGAGAATATTATCTTCTTTAGTATCCAAATTGACGCGGCGCAATGCCACCGTCACAACTTCGGCGCGGGATTCTTCTATAGCCTTGCCTAAAATAGCGTTTGAAGGATATTTGCCGCTTCCTATAATTAATCTGCTGCGTATTTGTCTGCCGCCTATATTTAAACAATCCTGCATAAACGCTCCCATAAAAAAACGTTTCTCCGCAACGAGGAGAAACGTTTTAAATTCTTTAACTGTAAAACGCATTCCTACGCCGGTATTAACCGAATCAGGTTCTAAGGGTTGGAATTTGAAAATTCCTCTCAGCCCGCTTTGCGCGGCACCCCTTGCATTATTTTGCCTGTTTATATATTAGCAAATTTTTACTACAGCTTTGCAATATAATCCTTTATTTCCGCAAATTTTGAATTTTTTTCTTGCTCATTATTGAAAGAATTTGCCACGCAGGAATCCAAATGAGCGGAAAATATATTATATTCCACCGTTTTTATCGCGGAACGTATAGCTTTAAGCTGTATTAATATGTCCATACAATAACGGCGGTCTTCTATCATTTTTTTAACGCCCTGTACTTGGCCGGCAATACGATTGAGACCGGATATTTCTTTTTCATGGCTGACGACGCCGAGGACAGGTTTTGCGGCGGGGCTGTCAACAACGTTGATATCCGAGCTGACAATAGTATCGACAGGCGTATTTTGTTGAGTATTATCCGTATTTTGCTGATTATATTGATTACAATCATTTGTTATTTCTTCCATGTTGGAACTCCTTGACTTTCGGATTATTTTTATATACCATACTTAGGTATTGTATCACTTATTATAAATTTTGTCAAAGGAAAGGAGAGATTATGAAAAAACTATTGTTAATGCCGTGTCTGATTGTATTATGCGGTTTTTTAAGTTCGGCAAGCGCGGAAATACTAAAAGAAAAAAAACAATATAATATAGACGATAATTATTCTTTTACATATCAATTCCCCAAAAAGCCTAAAATGGGAACCGCCGTTTTAAAAATATCGGTTTTTAATAAAGAGGGAAAAAAGGTAAAAGATCTCGATATTTTTGGCAGCTACGATATGCCCTCAATGCGCGGACATCACGCTACCGGCCCGGACAAAATCAAAACAAATAAAAAAAACGAGTATTTGATGCCGGTTGATTTTGTTATGCCGGGCGATTGGGAAATTATTTTGACTTTCCAAAAAGACGGCCAAAACATTTATACCGGCGAAATTTCAGTGAACATATAAGTGAAATATTATTTATTTTTAATTTGTTTTGCTTTCACGCCGCTTGCCGCTTATGCGGCCGACAGTCTGTTTTTTTTGGAAGCGCAGACTGTGGCGGGATATTCTTTTAAAGAAGATAAAATCATATACCGCTCCGCGCATAGTCAATACGTAATGCAAAAAAACTCCGTCGGATTTGATTATATTAAAAAATTTTCCCCGCAGACGACAGATATAGCTTCGGCCGCGCTGCAAATGCGCATGACCTATAACGAAGAAGAAAATAAATTGCAACTACAGGTTTATAATGCTTTCCTAAAAGCAAAGACCGATTTGGCAGATATTTGGGCGGGTCATAACCGCATAGCTTTCGGTTTAGCTTCTTATTGGGATACGCATGGGGATTTATTGCAGCCTTTGCCGATGTACGGATTTGGCTGTGACAGGGACTGGGGCGTCGGTTTTAATAAATATCTTCAAAACGGCGATTTGCAGTTCGCTTTAACTTCGGCAACGGGAATGGGGCTGGAAGCCAAAGGCAATTGGCTTATAACCTCTCGAATATCAAAAGGCGTGTTAAATTACGATAATTATAATATTGCCGCATCCTTTATGGGCGGACGAACGTTAGAGGCTATGGGCTATAAAATTATGGATTATCACCTCAAAAACATAATTTTGGCCGGCCTTGACGGAGCCTATAATCATGGGACTATTGAACACAAAGCCGAAATTAATATAGGCCGCAAAAACGAAAAAACCGCTTTTGCGGCGTTTTACAGACTATCGATAAATTTTATGGAAGAGAGCGCTTTAAAACTTGAAGGCCAGAGCGTTTATGCAAAACTTGAAAGCGAAGATAATTTCGCGCTTGCCGGCGGACTGACTTATCGTTTAAATTCCTATCTGAGCGCAAGAAGCATGTACGAATGGCAGTATAAACCGGCAGAGCGTAAGATTATAACGCAATTGTACTATTACTTTGCGCTTTAACGAAACGAATATGAAAAAATTTTTAACGCTTTTAATATTATCCGCTTTATCTTTAAAATTATTTGCCGCCGTCGGCTGCGATCTGAACGATCCTGATCGCGACGTCAAACGATTTTTTCCCGATTCCACCGGATATAAAACGCAATATGATTCAATAGCCAAATCCGGAGGACGGGAGCTTTTAAAAATCGTTGAGGAAAGACTGCAAGACAGCTTCCAAGGTTTGTACGAAACCATCGACTTGCCTTATACTATCTATACTATTTATAAAAATCGGGAAATTATCGGCTATATACACGGAATTAATCAAAAAGGCCGATACGGCGGACTTCAGGTATTTTTGACATATAACCCGCGGGGAGTAATTACAAATTTTTATTATCAGAAATTGACGTCTAAAAAAGCAAAATTGTTGCGGTCCGCGGATTTTGCAAAGCAATTTGCCGGCCTTACGCTCGAAGATTTTCTGACTTATAATCCTAAAAATGCCGACGGGGGAAGCAAAAAAATTGCCGCCATAAAAAATCCGCTGCCGGAAGATATTGTCGATTTCAACGCTACTTTAAGAGCGGTCAAAAAAAATTTAATTTTAATGGATATATTTATTTTTAGCAATAAAGCAAAAACAGACAATAAAGGAAAATAATATGAACATATTTCAGCTGGCTTATAAAAATTTATTTAGACGTAAACTCCGCACCTGTTTTACAGTTGTGGGAATAACTCTTTCGACTTGGGTTTTAGTGACATTGCTCGGCTTTAACAAAGGTTATGAAAATTCCCTCAATAATGATATCGACGCTATGGGCTTTCAAATAGTTCTTACTGCAAAGGGCTGCCCGTACGAAGCCGCAACGTTAATGCTCAAAGGCGGCACGGGCCTGCGTTATATGCCGCAGGCTATAGTGCGACATGTG
>JAIRMX010000076.1 GCA_031258375.1 Elusimicrobiota bacterium
TAAAGCTGCACTTACTCCTTGAATGCGGGACATCAACACATATGAGACTTTAGACAAAGTTGGATTTGAGTCTGCGGGCGGTTTAAAATATATTGCATGGGAGTAATATAATTTAAACCTTTGTGCGCTCTTTTATTATTGTGCCAATGACGTACTCTCGGCCAGCTTGGTTCTAAACTCAGCATGGCACAACATAGCCTCTCTGCTGCATTGAACAAACTGTTCTCACAGCGTTCTGTTGAAGCGTTCAACATAAGCATTACTCTTGGGGCATTTAGGGTAATTATGATAGTGGATAAGATTATTATCTTTTAAGCAGTCATGGAAGTGTTTTTCAAACTCTTTGCCGTTATCCGTTTGAACTCTGTTTATTTTAAAAGTAGCTGTCATTTGAAGTTTTTGCATAAAGTCCTGTGCATTTTTACTGTTTAAGGAGTTATAACTTTCAGAGCAGGCGAAGCGGCTTTTTATATCAATGGCGGTAAGGAGATATTTATTAATACCGTCGCTGCAGAGGTGAACGCTGTCTGCCTGCACTGCATCGCCTATATTTTGGGCTCTATATTTGCCTATGCGTTGTTTTTTGTACTTGACTTTGTTTTTGATGCAGACATTGCCGGAGCGAGCATATAGTCTTAAGCAGTTGTTAGGCGTCAGGAGAGCGGCTTTTTTTAGTTTACGTATTATACGCTGTATGGTGGAGGCAGATATAAGCGGCAGGTGCTACTGTTTGCAAAAAGCGTGCAATTCGGGCTTTATGGTATATTGGCAAACGCGGCGATAGTTGAGTATAAATTGTTCTATTGCGCGGGGTATTTTAGTTTGGCGGACATTGTGAGGTTTTCTGCTTAGGGGTATAAGTCCGCGTAAAGCATGGAGCTTATAGTATTGCTGCCAGCGCAAGAGTGTTGGGCGTGATACTTCAAAGGCGGTTAATGTCGCTTTGAGGCCGAACTCGCGGTAGAACAGTATTATTTTGAGTCTTTGCTGAGCTGTCGCGTTAGATAAGGTAAGAGCTTTATGTATATGTTTAGCGGCTTTGCAGAGATTATTTTTGTAGGAGATATAATTATTTGCATATGAGATATTTTAGATAATTGAAGCGCGCAAAAAGCCGCGCGCCTCAATTATCTGACACTCTCTTATCTCTTTGATGTTTTACATTAAAAGTTAAAAACGTACTATGAGCCGGTATATTTCAAAATAAAATTTATAATTCGCAATTTGCTTTCTCTATCATTAATTACTATCAAAAAATTCGAGTTCTTTGTAAAAAATGTTAAAATAATAATTGCAATTATACGAACAGTTAAAAACATATGCCTAATATTTCAATTATTTTAGTCAAACCGCGTAACCCGCAAAACATAGGAGCGGTTGCAAGAGCTATGGGGAATTTCGGATTGGAAGATCTGCGGATTGTTTGCCCGTTTGCGCCCGTGTGGGAAGAAGCCGCCTCGGCAGTCGGCGCGGAGTATATAATAAAAACCGCAAAAATTTATGATAATTTGCAAGCCGCGCTGCACGACGCAAATTTTATTCTTGCCGCGACCGCCTTAAAAAGTAGAAAAATAAACCGAAAGATTATATCTCTGCCGCAAATTGAAAATTGTCTTATTAAAAATGCAAATTCAAATATCGCAATAATTTTCGGACCTGAAAAAACGGGGCTTACAACCGGCGAAATATCGCTTGCAAACGCCGTGCTAAATATACCGACCGCCTCAAAAGTTCCTTCAATAAATTTGGCGCAGGCGGTTATTCTATGCTGCTATGAAATTACAAAAAATAAAATCCCGCCGCGCAAATCGCAGCCGGCGGAAGCGGCGTCTTTTGAAGAGAAAGATATCTTGATTAAAAACGTCGAAATTTTACTTAAAGAATTGGACCTGCCGCCGACATTAAACCGCCGCATTTGTCAAAGCCGCTTGCGCGGCATACTTGCAGAAAGCCCGGCAAACAAGCAAAATATTTTCTTTATAAACAGCCTTATCGGCAAAATCACGCGAAAAATCAGCAAAAACGGCTAACTGCTGCTTATATCGCTCGAGCGTTGATAAGCTTTAAGATCAAATAAGTTTATTATTGAAAGGAAATGGTCGAATATATCGGATTGTATCCCCTCGTAATCAACCCAGTTTATATTGTTGGAAAACGCGTAAACTTCTAGCGGCATACCTTCGGACGTAGGAGGCAATTGGCGCACCATGCAGGTAAATTTATCGGAAATATTAGGGTTTCTCTTAAGATATTCATAGCAATAACGTCTGAAAAGACCTATATTGCTTAAGCGGCGCGCGTTATAATTATCCGCATCCGAACCTAATTTTGCATTACTTTCTTTTAGCTCGTTTTTCTTTTGCGTAAGATAATCTTTAAGTAAATTTATCTTTTCAAGCCGTTTGACATCGTCGTCGTTTAAAAATCTTATCGTTTGAACATTGATATTAATGGAGCGTTTTATGCGACGCCCGCCCGATTCGCTCATTCCCCGCCAGTTGGTAAAAGAATTTGCAACAAGATTATACGCAGGGACGTTCACTATAGTATTATCCCAATTTTGTACGCGAACCGTGGTAAGCATTATGTCTATAACATTCCCGTCCGCGCCTTGGCTTGGTATTTCTATCCAATCGCCCACGCGAATAAGATCGTTCATCAGCAATTGGAAGCCCGACGTAAGACCCAAAATGGAATCCTTAAAAATCAGCATTGTAATTGCCGAAAGAGCCGTTAAACCGCCAAGCAGAAGCATAGGGTCTTTGTTGACCAAAACCGCTATTATCATCAGAACGGTAAGTATCCATAATACTATTTTAGCCGCCTGCGTTATGCCCTTTATCGGCAATTTCATTGCCGATGAAAATTTGTCGGACAGCGCGCTCAACGCGGAGCTTATTGCAAGCATAAGCGAAACTAAAACAAAGCTGTTAAGCAACCGTGTCACAACCGCGCTTGTTTTAGGGTACGAATTCTGTAAAAACGCCGCGCTTATAGACGATAAAAATACCATTCCTATCCAAAAGAAAATATTGCCAAGCAACTTGTTCTTAGCTATTATAGAAAGCCAGCCGCGGTTTATATAGCCGCGTTTCAAAAGGAAAGCTTCCGTCAAATTTTGTAACAATTTGGCTATGTATTTTAAGAGGAAAATCAAAAAGATTATAATAGCGAGACCGATGAAATATCTCAGCAAATCGTTTTGCGGCAGGAAATCAAAAAATCTGTCAATCTTTCCGCTTATAATTTCTGTTCCGGCAATATGCGGTTGCGAAAGTTGCGCCGTCGTCATTTTAATCCCCCTTTGTTAAGCAATTTATACTGCAAATAAAATTCGCCGCGAAACGATTTATGAACCGGTCCCGTCATTAAAACGTCGCCGTTTTTATCCCATTCTATGATAAGTTTTCCGCCGTCCATTAAAATATCGGCTTTGTTTTTTGCAAGCCCTTTTTTTACGGCGGCAGCCAAAACAGCGCATGCGCCGGAGCCGCAGGCAGAAGTTATGCCCGCGCCGCGCTCCCATACGCGCATACGAATTCTTGAAGGCGTTATAATCTGCGCGAATTCAACGTTTGTGCGCTGCGCAAAAAGTTTGTTGTTTTCCACTTCGGAACCAAGTTTTGAAATGTCAATTTTATTTACATCTTTGACAAAAAACACGGCATGCGGATTGCCCATAGAAAGCGCGAGCGGCGCGCCGAGGCCCTTAATAATTTGCGGCATATTCATAATATCCGTTTTACGGGCAAGAGGGATAGCCCGCCAGTCAAACGAAGGCTTGCCCATATTGACGGTAATTAATTTGGCGCGCCGCGCCTCAAGCATTCTGTTTGCCGGCGCTTCAATTAAAATTTCTTTTTTGGAAGTCTCGTTAAAAATAAAATCGGCAACGCATCTTGCTCCGTTTCCGCAAGCGCAGGCGGGGCTGCCGTCCGAATTAAAAATAATCATTTTGACATCCGCTTTTCTCGACTTTTCCAAAATGAAAAGCTGGTCAAAACCAACGCCCGTTCTGCGGCTGGCCGCTTTTTTAATATCCGCCGAAGTTAATTTTATTTTTTCATTTCGCCCGTCAATAATCATAAAGTCGTTGCCAAGCCCGTCCATTTTTATAAAAGAAATAGTTTTCATAATTTCAGCCCTCTTATTCTTTCCATAGCTTTTAAAGTATTTTCCATACTGCCAAACGCCGTAAGGCGGAAGTATCCTTCTCCACCGTCGCCAAAACCGCTTCCGGGCGTGCCTACCACGCGCGCCTGCCGCAGCAAAAGGTCAAAAAAATCAAAAGATTTAATGCCGGCGGGAAGCTTAAGCCAGATATAAGGCGCGTTCACTCCGCCAAAAACCGTAAAGCCGGCTGCCTGCAAACCTTCCGTTATTATTTTGGCGTTTTGCATATAATAATTGATAAGCTCTTTTATCTCTTGTTTTCCTTCGGACGAAAAAACTGCCTGCGCAGCGCGCTGCACTATATACGAAACGCCGTTGAATTTAGTCGTGTGTCTGCGTCTCCAAAGAGTATTAAAAGAAATTGCATCTTTCGCGCAGGCCGTGCCTTTAAGCTCAAGCGGAACGACCATATAGGCGCAGCGCAGTCCCGTAAATCCGGCCGTTTTAGAAAACGAGCGCACCTCTATGGCAACTTCTTTTGAGCCTTCAATTTCATATATCGAGCGCGGCAAAGAAGAATCCCGCACATATTCTTTATAAGCGGAATCAAAAATAATCACGGATTTATTTATACGCGCGTAATTAACCCAATTTTTCAAATCCTCTCTTGTCATCACCGTGCCCGTGGGATTATTAGGCGAACACAGATAAATAATATCGGCCTTGAAATCAGGCACCGCCGGGTTAAAATTATTTTCTTCTTTGCAAAGGATTTTACTTATTTCGCGCCCCGCCATTATATTTGTATCAAGATAAACCGGATACACGGGATCGGAAATTGCGACGCGGCAGGATTTTGCAAAAATTTCCTGCACGTTGCCGACATCGCATTTCGCGCCGTCGCTGACAAAAATTTCTTCGGGCAATATTTTTATGCCCGAAGCTTCGTAATCGTTTTTGATTATATCGTTTATTAAAAAGTCATATCCCTGCTCCGGCCCGTAACCGCGAAAGGAGGACGCGTCGCCCATTTCGTCAACGGCTTTATGCAGCGCGCTTATGCAGGCTTTTGGAAGCGGCCGGGTAACGTCGCCTATGCCGAGGCTTATTATTTCTTCGTCGGGATTGTCGGCCTTAAATTCCCCGACTTTTTTTGTTATAGTCGGGAAAAGGTAGTTTTGCGCCAAATTCAGATAATTTTTATTAATTTCGCTCATATATAAAGTATATAAAAATTTACTAAACTATATAAGTAGCGCGTTTTGCAAAAACAACGCAATTTACAAAAAAGACGCGGTTGCTTTGTCTTGGATATTCTGGCATAATATATTATAAATTTGTATAAACAGCAATCTCAACAAGCATAATCCTATGAAAAACTTTAAAACTGCCGTTTTGGAAAATAAAGAAGTCGCAAAAAATATCTTTAAAATAAAATTTAAAGCCGAGCAATTTGTAAACGAAGTCAAACCCGGGCAATTTATTGAAGTTTTATGCGCTGGAGAAAGCGCGCCTTTTTTGCGACGGCCTTTTGGCATACACGGCATTGATAAAAAAAGCGGAACTTCGGAAATTTTAATAAAAAAACTTGGGCGCGGCACTGAAATTTTAAGTTTCCTTAAAAAAGGCGACGCGCTTGATATAGTCGGCCCGCTGGGAAACGGTTTTGAACTTACAAACGCTAAAACTCACTTTGTAGCCGGCGGAGGCATGGGAATTGCTCCGCTTTTGTTTTTAGCGCGGGAACTAAAAAATCAAAATAAAAATTTAAAGATATTTTTGGCCGCGCGCAGCGCAGGCGAGCTGCCCTGCGTGGAAGAATTTAGAAAGCTAGGCGAAGTAATAATATCAACCGACGACGGCTCGCTCGGCGAGAAATGTCTAATAAATACTCCGCTTGAGCGCGCGCTTAAAACGATAAAAGACGCCGCCGTCTATGCCTGCGGCCCTCACGCCATGCTGCGCTGCATTGCCGAACTCGGCGTAAAATATAAAGCAAAAACGCAAGTTTCGCTTGAGGAAAAAATGGCCTGCGGTTTTGGCGTTTGCCAAGGCTGCGCAGTCGAAGTAAAAAATAAAGACACGAAGTATAAAATGGTTTGTAAAGACGGCCCCGTGTTCAACGCGGAAGATATTGCGTGGCCGTAGATTTTAATCAGGAAAATGACATAAATAGTTATCTGTTTTTTTAGTATAATAATTTATGGTATTATTTCTTTATAAATAGTGATGTCATGCCGAACCCTGTATTACTGCCTTACAGGGCAGGCTCGTTTCGGCATCTGCAGTAAACGACAGATTCTGAAATAAATTCAGAATGACAGAAAATGACAAAAAGCGGAGCTAAGCAGTAAATGTAAGCCGAAAATAATAAATCGTCACTCTGAACCATGTCCCGTAAGGTTTTAATACGGGATTGTTTGAAAATATTAATTTGTCATGCTGAACTCGTTTCAGCATCTGTAGTAAACGACAGACCCTGAAATAAATTCAGGGTGACGAAAAAACAATCGGCTTAATAAAATTTGATTCTGTTTTTGGGAGTTTTGCGAAAGCAAAACGAGCTTTTGAGAAATCAAAGGCACTATAGAAACCTAAAAACAGCTCGTTATCAGGCACAAAGTAAAAGGAAGTCATGAGCCTTTTGCTTTGTGCCGAGCGTTTACCGCCTTCGGGCGGTAAACCACGGCTGTTATATTTTGGTTATTCTATAGGCTAAGATATGATGGCCGTTTTTTTTGACTAAAAAGCAGTTATTTTCTCTCTTTCGTAAAGAGAGAAGGAGACTTAAGGACGAAAGTCCTTAAGTCGGAAGAGAAATTTAATATAAGCCGTTTTAAAGCCGGTATTAAATCCCTCGCCGCTAAAGCGACACTCCCTTTACAAAAGGGAGAAAAAGACAAAGAGGTAAATTATGAAAAAGAAAAAAGGCTTCACGTTAATTGAATTATTAGTTGTCGTATTAATCATCGGCATTCTTGGCACTATTGCTTTGCCGCAATATAACGCTGCCGTACTTAAAAGCCGTTTAAGCACGGTGATGTCCAATGTGGCGGCTATTTCAAACTCTTTAGATATTTATTATTTAACTAACGGCAGCTATCCTGTTGACACTGTAATTCCTCTGGACATATCTATTGGCCGTTGCAGCGCATCGGGCGGAAGTATAAATTGTCCAACGGCAACATATGATTATTATGTCTCCCCGATAATTGTTATCGGCGGTTTTTTAACGGGCAAGAGAGGCATAGCGTATCTGCAATATCCCGCTTATTATGACAATGCCAAACGCAATACGCGGGAATGCTGGGCGGATAAGACTAATGATATTGCAAATAAAATTTGCAAATCTTTGGGCGGCGTGGAAAACGGCACTAGTACTTGGAGACCGCAGGATACAAAAAGCGGTTCTTGGATTACTTACCGTATCCCTTGAGACAGGAAAAATTTTTTTATTATCCGAGACAATTCGTGTTTGAACGGAAAATTTTTCTGCCTGCGGCGTAAAAATAGCTTGAGCCGGCTTTTATTTTGTATAATAAACTTGTAATAAATTAAGGATATTTTATGGTAAAAGTTAATTTGTCCGGCCTTGAGCTGAAAAACCCCGTTATGAGCGCAAGCGGCACATTTGGCTATGGCAAAGAGTTTGCCGAATTTTTTGATTTAAGCGTTATGGGCGCCGTTGTCTGCAAAACGATAACGTTAAAGCAGCGGGCGGGCAATAAACCGCCGCGCATTGCCGATAATTCCTGCGGGATGCTAAACGCCATTGGCTTGGAAAATAAAGGCATTGAATATTTTTTACAAAACGCTCTTCCATTTTTGGAGAAATTTGATACAAAAGTCGTAGCCAGCATAGCCGGCGTAAATCCCGCCGAGTACGCCGAACTTGCAAATATTTTAGATAAAGACAACAGAGTTCACGCAATTGAAGTAAACTTATCCTGCCCGAACGTCTCGCACGGTTGTCAGAAAGGATTGTTCAGCCAAAACGCCGAAATAACGGCGCAAATTGTCGCGCAGGTTTGTAAAAATACTTCAAAGCCGGTATTTCCCAAACTATCCGCTATGGCTGCCGATATTACCGCAATTGCAAAAGCGTGCGAAAACGCCGGTGCCGGCGGGCTTACGCTTATAAACACATTGCCCGCTATGGCCGTTGATTTAAAAACGCGAAAACCTATGCTCGGCAATATAACCGGCGGACTCAGCGGCGGCGCGATAAAACCCGTCGCGCTAAAAGCCGTGTGGGACGTTTATCAAGTCGTTAAAATTCCGATTATCGCAAGCGGCGGCATTATGAACGCAAACGACGCTCTTGAATTTATTTTATGCGGCGCGAACGCGGTGCAAATAGGCAGCGCAAATTTCGTTAATCCGCTTGCCTGCAAGGAAATCGCGCTGAGCGTGGATAAATATTTTGAAGAAAATAAGCTAAACTCAATAGACGATTTAAGAGGAAAATTGGAATATGAAACCGTATGAAAAAATAATAGTGGCTTTAGACGTAAAAACCGAAAAAGAAGCTTTATCTTTAGTTAAAAAACTTAAAGGCAAAGCCGGCGTTTTTAAAATCGGCAAAGAACTTTTTACGGCCTGCGGGCCGGCAATAGTCAAAAAAATACAAAAACTCGGCGGCAAAGTTTTTTTGGATTTAAAGTTCCACGATATACCAAATACCGTCGCGGGCGCGGTTGCGCAAGCCGCCAAGCTAGGCGTTTATATGCTCACTGTTCACACTTCCGGCGGTTTTTAAATGATGCAAGCCGCCGCAAGAGCCGCAAAAGAAAATTCCCCGAAAGGCAAAGAATCGATAATTTTAGGCGTTACGATTTTAACCAGTCTTGACGATAAATCCTTAAGAGAAATAGGTTTCAAATATAATTCCGCCGAGATGGTTTTGCGTCTTGCAAAACTCGCTAAAAAAGCCGGCGCGGGCGGCATAGTCTCGTCTCCAAAAGAAGTAAAAATGCTGAGGAAAACTTTAGGTAAAGATATGGTTTTAGTAACTCCCGGTATACGTCCGACATGGGCTGCCGCCGGCGATCAAAAGCGCGTTATGACGCCCAAAGACGCAATAAAAGCCGGCGCGGATTTTATGGTGATAGGCCGCCCCATAACCGCGCATAAAAACCCCGCCGAAGCTGCGGATTTAATAGCTGGTGAAATATAATGCTTGGATTTATTAAATAAATGGCACAATAGTATGAAAAGAAATTACTGTCCCAATTGTTCTTGCATCGCTTTAAAATACGGAAACTATTATAACGCGTAACAATTGGGTCTTCCCACGCCGGCCGCCCTGCTACATTTTGAACTATCCTGTTTTACGTCGCTCAGCATAACGCATACGGATTTGCTTTCATCTTCCCCGGTTGCGCACCAGCGTTGGCCGCTTCTGTAGTTAACTCCCAATAAATAATCCTTATCCACACCTATATTTTCGTCAAAAAAGACATTTAATAATTCCTTATCCAGAGAATATATTTGGCCGTTGTTGCAAGTCATTTGGCCGTCCGCTACAGTCCAAGTGGCGGTTGAAATTACGCAATTTTGAAACCCTATTTCAAAATCTAATGTTTTCCACGAAATGCCGTCATAAGAACCATGTATGAGATAATACATCTGCGCGGCTTTATACACGGCGTCTAAAACCACAAAAGCTTGCATAGCTTTGGATTTCCTTACCGCTTTGCTGTATTGCGGCAGCGCGATGGCGGCGAGAATGCCGATGATTATTACTACTACGAGAAGTTCAATTAACGTGAACCCTTTTTTCTTTTTCATAATTTACCTCGTTATCTTTTTCTCCCTTTTGTAAAGGGAGCGCCGCTTTAGCGGCGAGGGATTTAATACCGGCTTTAAAACGGCTTATATTAAATCTCTCTTCCGACTTAAGTACTTTCGTCCTTTAGTCTCCTTCTCTCTTTACTAAAGAGAGAAAATAACTGCTTTTTGTCCAATAAAAACGGCCGTT
>JAIRMX010000113.1 GCA_031258375.1 Elusimicrobiota bacterium
CATCTGTAGTTAAGACAGATTCCGAAACAAGTTAGGAATGACAACAAAGACAATGGATACTGAAGCTGGCATGCCCCGTAAGAGCCTGCCCCCGAATGCTCTTATCGGGGGTTTCAATACGGGGTTCAGGGTGACAAAAGAGAAAAAACCGCAAGTGAGTTTTGCGTCGTAATATCCGCGACTTCGCTTAAAGGTTTTCCCAAAACTTCTGCAAGCGTCGCGGCGATTTCTGGAATATTCGAAGGGTCGTTGCGCTTGCCGCGCTTGCTTTGCGGCGGCAGATACGGGCAATCCGTTTCTACGGTCAAGTGCTTTAGGCCGATTTTTTTGAAAGTATCCCGCAAATCGTTATTTTTCTTATAGCCGACAATTCCCGTAACGCCGATTAACAGCCCGCTGTCCAAAGCTTTTTTCGCATCTTCGTATCTGCCGCTGAAGCAATGCATTATTCCGCCGCTGAAATCGGCGTTTTTCAGCGCGCCAAACAAATCTTCATACGCGCTGAAATCGTTTTCAACGGAACTTTTGCGGCAATGTAAGATAATCGGTTTTTTTATATCTTCCGCAAGCGCAAGCATAATTTCTAAAACTTTACGCTGCGTTTCTTTTGGCGAGGAATCTTCATAAGCATAGTCTAATCCGATTTCGCCGACGGCGCGCACAACCGGCATTTGTAAATAATTTTTCAGCTCCGGCAAAAATTCTTCTTTAAAATTTTTTGCCGTTATCGGGTGCATTCCGCAAACCGCGTAAACTTTATTTTGATATTTTGCGGTTAAGTCGATTGCCGGCCGCCACTCGTTTTGTTCGCAGGCAATTTCTATTATATGGCTTAAGCCGGCGTCAAAAGATTTTTGAATTATTTCGTCTCTATCATTGTCAAAAGCGGGGTCGTTAATATGCGCGTGCGAATCTATAAATTTTATGCTCATTTTTTATCTCTTTATATCGTCTTCGCTCATATCGTCGCGTATGCCAAAGCGCGTAAGGCAAAAATCGTATTTAATAGGATCCTGCGGGCAAAACTCCGCAAAATTTTGGGAAATTTCCACGGCGGTTTCCATATCCGCTTGATTGCGTTTTGTCAATCCCAGCATACGCGCTACTCTGTGCATATGCACGTCGAGCGGCACAATAAGCGCGCTTTGCGGTATTTTATGCCAAAAGCCCGGGTCAACTTCGTCGCTGCGCGCCGCCCAGCGCAAAAACAAATTAAGTCTTTTAAGAGCGCTGTTTTTTGCGGGGTTTGGGATAAGCGTGTCAACTTTTCCGTAACTTCTTATTTGCGCCGCAAAAGCTCGCTGCGAAGCGACAAAATCTTTATCTTTAACGTAAAAACTATAAAATAAATTTTCCAAACTGCCGTAATTTTTTATTATTTGCGAAATCGCGCAAAGGAAATTTACAAGTTCTTCCTGCGTAGTAAAGCGGTATTTAAACCCGTAAAAGATTTTATTTAGAGAATTTTTATCCGCCGCTAAAAGCGTTTTGCGCGGGCTTTCTCCTAAATTTTCTAAAATTTTGCCGACGGTTTTTATTATCTGCTTTACGTTTCCATAAGCAAAAGAAGCCGCGATTAAAGCGGCAATTTCCCTATCGCCGTCGTTTTTATAATTTGCCACAAATTGCAAAGGATCCGGCGAAATCAGCTCGGCTTTATTATATTTTGCGTATAATTCTTCAAGATATTCTTTTGTTAACATAAATTTATTCTATCAATTTTTTATTATTCTGATTATCTGATTATTGGCAGTAATACTAAAAATCCCTTTCAGTCGTTATTTTTTATATATACATAAAACTGCATCAGTAAAAATTGTTGTTGACATGAAATAAAATTTTGCTAAAATGATTATATCGGTAAAAGGAGTATGCGATTTTTAATGTAAGCCCAAAAGGCTTAATAAAATTTTACTCTGTTTTTGGAACCTTATGAAGAATAAGGTGAGCTTTTGAAAAAACAAAAGCGCAAAGATGGTCCAAAAACAGTCGTCTTAAGGCACATAGAATCAGGACTGATCTTCTTGACGCTGTGTGCCGAGCGTTTGGCGTTCATATGAACGCCAAACCACGGCTGTTATATTCTGGGTTACCATCTTTGGCTCAAATATGACGGCCGTTTTTTGCTAAAATAAAAATAGCGAGGTTAAAAACATGAAAAAATTATCAACTTTTCTTTGCCTGTTTTTTATATGTTCCGCATATTGTTTTTCCGTGCCTTACGGGCATTTGAAAGATTTTGAAGAAGACAGGCATTTGCATCTCATAGATAAAATAGTAAACAATCAGGAGATTACTTATTGCTCTTATTTGTCATACGACACGCTGGAAAATATAAGCGAAGAGCAAACCGACGAACAGATAAACCTCGCTTTCAAAATGTGGACGCAGGACATTGCGGAGTTTATCCGCCAAAGCGGGCGCGAAAAAGAGTTTGGAGATATTGTATCTATACTTGAAAAAAAGCCAAAGTTAAGAAAATTAAAAGGCTGCAATTTTTCGGCTTTTGACAAAAAACGTGTCGCTTCCCTCTCTGGTCCAGCGGTTGAGAATAATACTGCGGTGGATATTTCTTTCATTTATGACAGCAATTTTGCGAAAAACAAATATGGAGGCGACAGAGCAAGAACAACATCTTATTTTAGCGTAAACCCGATAGTGCATATAGTTATAGATGAAGAGCGAGATATAGATTTTTTAGACATATTCAATATCGGCGTCTTAGATGATGAAAAAAAGGATTGTTTTAGCGGAATTTTAAGTACTGTAGAGCATGAATTGGGCCACGCGATAGGTTTGGCGGACCAATATGATGACGCACTTGGCAACGTAGATATTTCTTATTCCACAGTCTCACCGAGAAAAGGCATTATGAACGCCGAAGACAATTTTACTTGCGACGATGTTGACGGGATAATAACTCTTGTTGACAGAGCTTTAGGCAATAAAACGAGAAAATTTCCTTCTTTTTGCAATGACGGGATTAGTTTTGTCGGAAGCAAAGAAGAAATTAAAGAAAGAAAGACATATTCCACCGACGATTTTGATTTTATCGGAGAAAGCACTGACAGACGATTAAAAAGACATAAAAACAACGCGCATAACCACGCAATGTCTTTTGAACAACTAAAAAAAGATACGCGGGGTTTTGAAATAGAGTTTTTCAAAAAATTCCCATATGCTAGAGAATTTCGGTGTGTTCAAACCGGCACATATCAAAATGATTACCCGATAGGCGTTTGGATTAACGAAATGCGTGTAGACGAAAACAATAAGCAAATCGTGAAGAATATTTTTGACGACAACGGCAAACAACTTTCCTCCGTATTGATAACGTATGAAGACGGCAAAATTATTTCAGAAAAAGAATTGCCTTTAAATTATGGTAAAAACAAACAAAAAGAGGCTGTTCAAAACGGCGAGAATATCAAAAGGGCTGTTGAGAAAGGAATACAAGATTTTGGGAATCTGTTAAAAAAATAAATTAAGGAGAATTAAAGATGAGCAAAAGGATAAAAAGCGTTTTTTTAATAGGCATATTGTTCATTATGCCTTTGGCCGGCAACTCGCAGGATTTTAAGGATATTATAGATATTGTGCCGCCCTCTTTGCCTTCCGAAGAATTTAAGATTGTAATAGAAGGCCTTGCCCCTCTGATTCTGGTCGGCAGCGAAAAACCTTCAGTTGATATTATTGCCGTAGGTAAAGACAAAGACGGGAATGATTTCGCGGAGACTATTTTTCAAAATATTCAAGCCGTTAAAGCGGAGCCAAATGGAAAAGACAGTTCAATCGTAACATTCTATTGGCTGGCAAAAGACCGTTCAGAGACATCCGCATCAGCCAAATTAGAAGAATTTAAAAAAGAGAATCCCGCGGCTGTGTTTTTCCTTTCCGTAAGAAACTGGAAAGATGAGGGAGTTTATAATATAGAAACTTCATCATTTCAAAAATTATTTGAATAATTTGGAGATTAATTATGAAATCGTTAAAAAATATTTTGCCTGCTTTTACAATTTTGTTTTTTATTGTTGGATGTTCCGACAAAGACAAATCCGTTTCCGTTCTGCCGCAGAACATAGGGCTTATGCAGCAAACCGCGAAGGCCTTGGATAATATCCCTTTGAATTATCGCGCTTTTCCGATTAAAATAGACGAAGCTACGGCAAATGCCGTCCGCACCTGCGCCCTTTGCACGCCAAAATATAAGGTGGATATATTAACAATGCTTGATATAAAACTAAAAGACGGCCAAAGAAAAAAAGCGGTTGCGACAGTGTTGCAAGACGTAAAATATAATTCTCATTTTGAAATTAACGGACAGAATTATCTTACTTTATTGCTTACGTCTGTTGAAGCGCAATATATGTCTTTGCTTGACAAAAATCCACTTAAAATTCTATTGAGGTCTTTTAAGGATGGCAATATGCTGCCTTTAGAAATAGTAGATGAGAGCAGTTTCGAAAAGAGGTGGGATTATTATGAGCCAGATCATTATACTTCAGATAAAGAGTATTTGTTAAAGATAAACGCGGATACGGCGCGGAATATTGAAAACGGCGATATCGTAAATATAAAAATTAAAGGAATGGACAACCTGCTCGCAAAAAGCGTTAAAATACTTGAATCGTTTTCACTTAATGGAGATTCTTTTGTGTCTTTTAATTTGACTCCCATAGAAGCACAATATCTTTTCTTTGCGGAGGCAGACAAAAAGAAAATTTATTTGTCAAAATCATTAAATAAAGAGATTTTAGAATGGATATCTCCTGCTCAAGAGAATGTGAAAGCGGCTCTTGCATTGGCGGAAGAGTATATAATCATTGAGGATAAATTAGGCGCGGCCGACGCCGTTTCTTTCTTACGAAAAAAATATGGCTTTACATCAGAAGAATGGAGCGACTTTTATAAACAGGCTTCTTTTATGGGTTTGTTCGATAAAGTTGGAGAAAAAATTGCCGCCGATAATAAAAATTCAGCCTTTCCTTCAACAATTCCTTTGCCTGTGTCGGAACCCGCCGCGGAAGGATTATTTGAAAAGGCTGAAACGACGGCCTCTAAATCGACAGAAATTCTTGATAAAGGAGAAAATACCGTGATGAAAGAGGCGCGGCAAGTATCATCTATAGAGCGATTCAAAATAGGGCTTCGTTATTATAACCAGGAGGATTATAATAAGGCTAAAGAGGAATGGGAGGCCGCGCTTGAACTTGACCCTAATAATACCGATGCGTTTTTTGGCTTAAAGAGAATCGAGGCAAGAACTTCCATATAATAAAAAATATCGTTTAATTTGTTAATATATTAGTATGACGATAAACGAACTTTTCCCAAATATTAAAAATTTACCTAAAACGGAAGTAAAAGGCATAACGCAGAATTCCAAAGAAGCCAAAGACGGTTTTGTTTTCTTTGCCGTTAAAGGGCATACCGTCGACGGACACGATTTTATAGAAACCGCTGTTTCGCGCGGCATTGCCGCGGTAGTTAGCGCCTCGGACATAGAAACCGTTTATCCAATCCCAGTGATTAAAGTGCAAGATATAGACGCGGCTATGGCAGACGTTGCCTGTCGGTTTTACGCTAATCCGGCAGAAGCCCTTAACGTAACGGGAATAACCGGCACAAAAGGCAAAACAAGCATTTCATATCTGCTTGAAAGCGTTTTGTTTGAGGCAAAAAAGAAACCCGCGGTTTTTGGCACA
>JAIRMX010000150.1 GCA_031258375.1 Elusimicrobiota bacterium
GAGCTTATAAAAGACGGGTATGACGGGATTATGATTGAGGAGGACGGCCGTATCCCCGAATATATAGCCTTTCATGCCGAACAGATAAAGAGCGTGGACAACAGAGGGACGTTTGACCCAAGCAATCCGAATATATATGCCTCTCGCGGCGGCAATACGGAAATACCTATAATAGACGGCGTTTCGGGAGGCATGTCTGAACCTGAAATAGTGCGGCGCAGCGAGATAATGCGAGATTTGCAAAATGCCATAGACGCGCCTATTAGATTGGGAAAGATAAGAGGCGGTAAAAAAGTCGCCGCCCAATATTACATGTTCTCAGAAATGATACGGCTGCGCAAGGCAAACGATATCGCAAGCGCGGCGCACGAGATAGGCCATCACCTTGAGAAAACTTTGTTTGGTAAAGTGGGAAGCGGAGCTTTAAGCGAATATTCCGAAGAGCTTTCAAAAATAGCGACTAAGCCCAGAGGCTCGGCGACGGCGGCGGCGATAGAAGCGGAAGGCTTCGCGGAGTTTATAGCCAAATACGTGGCGAACCCAGAGGAAGCGCGCAAAACCGCTCCTAAGTTCTATGAGTTTTTTGAAAAGACGATGTCAGAAAAAGACCCCGAAACGCACAAGGCTTTACTAAGCGCGCGAGAGAAGGTGCAAAGATGGGCGGAGCAGCCTGCGCAGGCGCGGGTGCTGGCTCAGATATCAATCGGAGAGAGGCCGAGCGATTTAACCACTGTAGAGAAATGGCAGAGAGTAAAGAACAAATTCTTTGAACACGTATTTGACGACCTTAATCCGCTTAAAAAGCTGACGGAAAACGTTGAGCTAAAGAGCAGACAGGGCGTAGCATTTGAGAATAACCCGTATTATAGGGCAAGACTATTTAAAGGCTGGGTTGGGAAGGCCGAGCATTTTTTGCAGCGCGCCACGTTTGACTATAAAACGCTGGAGAATACCGGTAAGTCTTTAATGGAAATACTAAATCAGGCGGACGACTTGGACGGGCTGAGAGTTTATTTGACCAGCAGGCGCGCGCTAGAGCTTGCCGAGCGCGGTATAGAAAGCGGCATAAGAAAGGAAGACGCGCAGACAAGCGTAAGAGAGCTGGAAGCAAAATACAAGGGCATTGCGGACGATTTGTATAAATATCAGGACGCGCTGCTTAAAATGCAGCTGGACGGAGAATTGATATCTAAAGAACAATATGACGCGATAAAAAAAGCAAATGCCGCCCGCGTTCCGTTTTACAGGGTTATTGAAAAAAGCGTCAATTACGCGCTGGGCGGAAGAAGCATAAAAAGCAAGCAGACAATCAAAAGAATAAAAGGTTCGTCCCGCGATATAATAGACCCGCTGGAAAGCATTATAAAAGATACTATTGAAACCATTAACGCGGTAGAGAGAAACTCGGTAGGCCTTGCGGTTGCCGACTTGGCAAAGCTGGGAAAGGCCGGCGAATTTGTTTTTAAAGTCCCATTAAAACTTAAAAAAGCGGAGACTGCTGACGGAAGAGAGGTTTAACAAGTTGAAATTGACGAAATAGGCTGTTTAGAGGATAATTGGAGGTTGGGTGGCTTATTTGCCCACAGGACGTTATGTCGCATTTTTATAATAAATGCGTGGATTGAAATAGTGTTTATTATTATTAGTCTGTAAAAACTATTTGATTAGTCTGTTTTTATCGTATAAAAATGGATTAGTCAAATAGTTATTTAAGATATTAAAAAGTTTCAAACACAAACTTATGATATTGGAGAATTTGACGTCAGAACTACAACATAAATTATGTTTTAAAAACTTCGATGTTGGATATTACAGCCTCATACGTGTCATAAATATATGAAAAAATTGTTATTATTAATTTTTATATTACTGACGATAAGCGGCGTTTTTATATATAAATATAAAACGCCAGAACAAAAATCCTTACAAAGCGGCGGGATAATTTCTCTAATGCCTTCTAACACGGAAATACTTTTTGAACTCGGCGCAAAAAATATTACGGCCGTGAGCAATTTTTGCAATTGGCCGCCGCAAACGAAAAATATAAAAAAAATAGGCGATAGTTTTGCCGCCGATACGGAAGCGATAATCGCAATGAAGCCCAAAATGGTTTATCTAAACGAAGACGCGCGGGATTTAAAAATGCGCTTAGATAATTTAAACATACCAAACCATGCCATAACAAATGCAAAAAGCATACAGGATATTTACGATAATATAAATTTAATCGCTTCTTTGGAAAATTTAAATCCCGCGCCGCTGCTTTTGGAATTGAAAAATTATGCCGCGCAAAAACCGCAGCATAAAGTTAAGGCTTTTGTTGAAGTTGACGGCGGATTGTGGACCATAGGAAAAGAAAGTTTTATCAACGATATAATAGAATATGCTGGCGCTGAAAATATTTTCAAAGATGTTCCAACGTCTTATTTTCAGACTACGCTTGAAGCCGTATTAAGGAAAACGCCGGACATAATAATAAGCATAAAATTAAAAAGCAAAGAGGAAGATTTCCTGCCGCAGCAGCTTAGAAACAAAAAAATAATTCGGCTTGATCCTGATATCTACGCGCGCCCCGCGCCGCGCGTAATAAGAAGCATTCCTAATCTAAAAACTCAGCTATAATTGTAGCTTTATTTTTCTTTTGCCAAATCGTTGTAATAATTATAAATTTCCGCGTCGCGCTTTTCAAAATGTTGATAATCTTTCAGGCTTTGCCATTCTCCGCCCCATATCCAGCCGCGTTTTTTAAACGCTTGCACCGCCGCGTCTTGCGGGCCGCTTATCAAGCCTTTTATTTTTTTATTTCTGTCCAAATATTTTTTTGCCTGAATCGGCTCGACTACATTGCCCTTAACATATGGATTATAAAGCGGGTTTATATCTACGGCAAGCCCGAGCGCGTGGTAAGAAAGCTCTTTCTTTAACGTCGCGTTTCGCCAGCAGAATGCGGAGGTATTATTATCCGCCATAGATTTTTCATCGTCGGCGTTATAATAATCTATAAGGCGGACTTTTTCTATGGGATATTTTTCCTCGAACAATTCTTCAAAAATATCAAGCAATTCCGCCGCAACTTTTTTATGAGCGATAATTTCGCCTTTATGCGCTTTCCAGTCAAAACCGTAATATTTTATTTCTAACAAGTGCAGTTCGTCTATTGGTATTAATGCGTTATGGGGATAGGAATTGCCTTGCATTTTTTTAAATATTTTTTGCGGGATTTTTTTATACGTAAAGCCGTCGTATTTAACATTTTGTATCTCGGCATTTCCGTCGGAATGCTGGGCGGGATTTTGCAAGGCGCACGCTGCCGCGCATAATTGCGCCGCTAGAATAAAAAGAAACATTAACTTCCTTAAATATTTCATAATTATATTTCGCCTTTATAATATTTATACAAATAAAAACCAAAATATGTAAAGGTATTTTTCACGCATTTAAATGATATCCATCTGGAAATACAGATAAACGGCAACGATAAGACAACAAAATAGCCCTAATTTTGAGCATTAAGCGATATTCGGTCTTGTTGCACAATTAGGTAAAGAAGCTGCCCAAAG
>JAIRMX010000177.1 GCA_031258375.1 Elusimicrobiota bacterium
GATTATATGCCGCTTTATTTAATCCATAGAACAGAATTAGCCGACGAAAAATTCGGCGAACATATAAAATCGGGGTATATTCCTACTACGGAGGATTTTTTAATCTTCGCAAAACAAACGCGCTTTGGCGTTCACACGAATTTGCCGCGCAAGCCCAATGTGCTTGAAGTTTTCGTTATGTCGCAATGTCCTTACGGCGCTATGGCCGAAGGCCGCATTATAGACGCTCAGAAGCTTGGCCGTATCGGTAAAGATACGAAAGTTGACGTCAGGTACATAGTCAGCGCAAACGGCGACGCTTTCCGCAGCCTGCACGGAACCGCCGAATGGGAAGAAGCCGTCCGTCAGTTAATTATAAAAGATAAATATCCCAATAAATTCTGGAAATATCTTGAAATAAGAAATAAGGATTATCAGTCTTCTCTCTGGGACGTTGCGGCGGAGGAAGCCGGTATTAATCCCAAAGTATTCCGCAAAGAGTGGAAACGCGGCGTTGAAATGCTCAAGAAAGAAGCTGAGTACGCCGACAAAATCGGCGTAAGCGGTTCTCCGACTTTTCTTTGGGAAGGCAGAGTTGTTACCGACATTAACGGTCTTGCTTCAATACCCGGTCTTGAAGGTATTGCGCAGACAAGCTCTAATAACAGAGCGCAAGCGGCAGCTCCCGCCGGTCAATGCTAATTTTGTTTTGCGCTTAGTTTTTCTATGCGGGGGCATAAATTATTATGCCCCTTTTTGTTTTATCGAATAATCTTAGAAGTAGAAGTTTATTCGTTTCCTAATCGTCGGAGCATAAGGGCTTTCGAATTCGTATAAAGGCGCGGCGGCGTAAAATATCAAAATATGAAAAAAGGACGGCTTAGTTTTCTTATATTTTTTGTAATTGCCGGCGTTTGTTTGCTTGAAGCGTCGCTAGTGATTTTTTACGTTTCGCTCGTAAATAAAAAGTTGTCCGAGAGCAATGCCGGAGAAAGATTAAAAAATCATGCGTTTTTGATATCTGAAAAAATTGATTCTTTCCTGACAAACAACGAAGCGATAATGCGCGCTTTGCTGTCGGCTTATGACATTCCTTCCGGCGATAAGCGTAGAAATATAGGCGATATGGAATATTTGTTCGCAAAAGATCCGCTTCTTTTTGGCTTGTCAGTTATCAATCAGGAAGGCGCCGAAATCAGATATCTTGGCGGACGCCCTAAACCTAATTATACTCCGGTTTCCCCTTCGATTATAGATTCTGTAATTAAAAACGGCAATGTCTTTAGAGGTCTTGTGCGTAAAAACCCGGCAAAGAATCAGCTTCTTACATCTATTTCTTTTAGGATGCCCAATATCTTTGAAGGTATAAATAACGCCGTAATTTCGGCCGAATTTGATATGACGCGTTTTGGAAATTCGTTGTCCGACTCTGAACAAAAAGATATTTCAATTTTGATATTTACGCGCAGCGGACTATTAATTTATTCTTCGCAGGGAGGGCTTAGCGTTTCGCCGGGCGATACATATAAAAAAGAAAGGTCCGCCGTTGTTTCCGCTGCCGTAGAGGACAGGGTTTTGCTTGTAAACAATAAAAACGCTTTGGGCGCGGCGTTGATAAATTCTATGACGGGCTGGATTATATACGCCGAACAAAATTTGCCTTCTCTGTCGGCCGTTTTTTTGAACTCTTTTGAATTTTCACCCGGCAGACTTCCGTTGTTTGCGCTCGTCGTGCTGCTGCCGGCTTTCATAGTGTCGTTTTGGTTTTTTTACATTGTCATACGACCGATTAGAATGATAACAAAAGCGGTTGATACGCTGGAAAGCGAAAATGAAATTTTTCTGCCGCCTTTGCCGCTGCCGGATAATGAAATAGGCGCTCTTACCATATCTTTTGCAAAACTGTTCGACACTTTAAAAATTAAAACCGACGCTATGGAGCATGAAAGGAAAGATTTGGAGGAAATCAATCAATCCCTTGAACTGCGCGTCGGAAGCCGCACAAAAGAACTTAAAACGGCTTTAAACGAGATGATTAAAAAAGAACGCCTGGCGGCGATAGGCCAGATGGCTTCCATAGTAAGCCACGAAATAAGAAATCCTCTTACGGTTATGTCCAACTCGCTTTATTTGATAAAGGCTTTTGCGGCTAAAGAAGCCGATGCCAAAATGCTCAAAAATATTTCCATAATGGAACAGGAAATAAAGCGCGCCAACGGCATAATAGAAGAGATACTCGGATACGCCCGCAGCCGCAGTCAGATTTTCTCCGTGGTCGATATTAGCGCCTATATTAAGGATATTATGGCCTCTTCATCCTTGCCCGCTTCCATAACGTTTCATGCGGAATATTTTCCACAGCCTCTTTTGGTTAATATCGATACGGAAGAAATACGTCAAGCCGTGCGCAATATAATAAACAATGCGGCGGAAGTTTTGCCCGACGGCGGCAAGATTTCCGTCAAAACGGAATGCAAGGACGGCAAGGCGGTTTTATCCATAAGAGACGACGGTCCCGGAATACCCAAAGATATACAGAATAAAATTTTTAATCCGTTTTTTACCACAAAAGCGCGCGGCACGGGGCTTGGTCTGGCCGTAGTAAAAAAGGCGGCGGAGAGAAATAACGCCGATATCATAGTGCAAAGCGCGCAAAATAAAGGCACAAAGATTTCAATGGTTTTTAATTTGGCCGATATGTCTGAGGATAAGAAAGGAGAATCTTAACCAAAGGGCGAAGCGGTATTTCGCAGAGTAAGGTGCGGCAAAAAAAGATTTTCGGCAAATAACGGCTTTGCCGTTATATCACAGCCGGCCGCAAATTTCGGAGATGGCAAACAAAGGCGAGTCTACGGGGATAATAAAATGACGAAAAAAAACAAAAATATAAAGATACTTGTAACTGACGACGACAATAATCTCAAGGAAACTTTAAGCGAAATACTGGAATTTGAAGGCTACGGCGTTTTACGCGCCGCAAACGTCGGGCAATGCCTTGATATTGCAAAGGACAATTTCTTGGGCGTAATTCTTATGGATTATAATTTGCCCGACGGCACCGGCATTGACGCCGTAAAAGAGATAAAAAAAATCAGCCCGCACTCTCAAATAATTATGATAACGGCGTACGCTTCTTTAGACGCGGCGGTGCGGGCCGTGCAGGAATCCGTTTACGATTTTTTAATCAAACCCGTTGATTTCGACTATTTGAAGCGCGCCGTAAAAACGGCCGTTGAAAAAATAACTCTCGAGCAAAGCAATCGCGAACTTATGGAAAAGCTTAAGGAAAGAAACGCAAAGCTCAGCGAGCTGAACAATATGAAAACCAAGTTCTTCTCGATAGTTTCCCACGATATTTCCAATTCGATGACCGTGCTGCGGATGACTTACGATATGCTTAAAAAAACCATTGCGTCACCCGACGAAGAACAAAAGAAAAAAATGAATTTTATGGAAGAAGGCATAGAGCAGGTGTTTATGCTCGTTAAAGATCTGGTGGATTGGGCCGCGATAGAAAAGGGAGCGCTAAGACTTGATAAAACCGGTTTTGATTTGTCGGATTTGGTCAAAAGTTTTCACGAGGTTTTTAAGGAAAAAGCCGAAGCCAAAAATATAGAGACTTTTTTTAACGGCTGCGGTAGGCTTGAGGTTTTTGCGGACGCAAAAAGAATAAAACAAATACTTTTAAACATAGCCGAAAACGCTCTTAGACATACGCCGCAAAACGGTTCGATAACTATTTCGGTTATGAAAATTGGCGATAAAAATGCTAAAGTATCTGTTAAGGACACCGGTTGCGGCATAAGTCCGTCCGATACCGGCAGGTTATTTGAAAGTTTTTATCAAAAAGGAAATTGCGGAAGGCTCGGCTTGGGGTTGTCCATAGCGCGCGAGATTGCGCTTAGTCACGGCGGAAAGATTTGGGTTGAAAGCGAAGGCGAAGGCAAAGGGGCGGCGTTTAGTTTTATTTTGCCGTTGGCGTAATGACGTTTTTTTATTGCGGCGATGACGAAAAGAAGTTGTCACTCCCGCCCCCGACAAAAATCTTCGAAGGCAAACTCCAGCGGCAATCCAAGTTGAAATTTTTAAAACGGCAGCGGCAAAACAGTATATAAATTGCGAGCAAACGGGAAAAAATTTTTAGGAAACAGCAGAAAATTTAAAGGAGGTATTATGGCCGGTAAAAGAAACAAAGTTCGGGTTCTTATAGCGGACGATCAAACGCTTTTTCGCGAAGGTCTTAAAGATATCCTGGAAGGCGAAAAATGGATAGAACTTGTCGGCGAAGCCGCCGACGGCGAAGAAGCCGCGCGGCTTGCTCTGGAGCTTAAACCTCAGCTTGTTCTTATGGATATAAAACTGCCTAAGCTTGACGGCATATCCGCGGTTAAGAAGATAAAAGAAGCTTCCAACGATATCAGCATTTTAATGCTTTCCAGTTTTGAAGACGAAGCGCATGTAATCGACGCCGTAAAGGCGGGAGCCAACGGATATCTTTCCAAAATGCTTCCCACGGTGGAACTCTTAAATTCCGTGCGGTCTTTTGCGTCAAAGGACGCCGCGATTTTGGAAGCAAGCGCGGACGAACTTTTAAAAAACCTGCGCAAAAGCGGCGCTTTAAACAGAGACGTTGAGGATTTTGAAAAAGAAAGCAGGCTCAGCGATAAAGAAATACAGGTTTTAGATATGGTCCGCGCCGGCTTAGGCAATAAACAAATTGCCGATAAACTTAATATGAGCATTAAAACCGTAAAAAATCATCTTAATAAAATATTCGGCAAACTTAATGTGACGAGCAGAACGGAGGCCGTGGTCAAAGCTATAAACCTCGGCATAATATCTTCGGAGAAATAAATGCGTTTTCGAGCTTTAAAATTGATAACTTCCAAGCGCGGCCAGCAGACGGTTGAATTTTTACTGATGCTTGGCGTTATTGTTTCGGCGGTTTTGGTTTTTATAAGCGCTTTTCATTTGCAGCTTGCCGGCGCGTTTTTTTCTGTGATAGGCCGGGTATTGGGATAGATTTTTGCGGCTACACAGGTATGTCAAAACCATTTGCCCTAATTTGTAATTTGCCGTCTCTTTTTAAAAATATTTTAAATATAAATGAGAATAATAAAAACGAACTTCTATACTTTGATTTTTAAAGCCGTTTCAAATAAAAAAGCGCAAATAATACTGCCGGCGGTTATGATTGTGCCTATTATTCTGCTTTCCGTTTATCTGCTGTTTGAAACGACGAAACTTTCGCGCGCAAAGATAAGAAGTCAGTTTGCTTTGGATTCGGCCGCAGCGGCCGAGCTTACCGCGGCTTCAAATTATCTTAACGCCACGGCTTATGTAAACGGTGCTTTTCCTTACAGAATTTTTAAAGAATATTTTACGGACGAAAAGCATATGATTGCGCCGGATATGTCTTATGCCGGAGGAGGCGGAACGCCTGCACCGAAAAGCGTTTTTGAATTTTTTTACAAAGCCGGCGCCATACCCGCGCCGCCGGGCGGCGAAAATGCCAGAGATCCCGCTCCGGACGCCGCCGAATGGGTTTTTAAACATGAAAGAGACACTGACGAAATAGAGGGACAGTCCGCGCAGGCAGACTGGGATAACAGCGAAGAGCCGAAGGCGACGGGAACATATAATCTTACTTTGAGAGAGATGGTTAAATCGCATTATCCGTATATAATAACAGAGGATGTTGCAATTGGGGAATATAATAAAGATCATGGCGTAAAAGAAGAAGACGTGCAAGGGTTGAGCTGGTTGCGATTATATATGACTATTTATATCATTTTGGAAGATATTTATAATAAACAAAAAAAAGTATATGAAAGCATAGTAAATACTAGCGAACTTTTCCGCAAGGCCTATTATTTAAATGCGGGAGATGCTGTCTGTAAAAAGGCCGAATGCGGGCGCGAAGGCGCAAAAGTTTTACAGAGTTTTGTGATGGCTACGGAGGGATTATATATAAAGGAGATTTTTTTTAATTTTAGAGACGCGAGAGGACACGGAAATATAATGACTGAAGATCCTACGAAGCTTTCCGATTTAGGTGTTGATCGTTTATTTCAGCTGGCTTTTCTAAGCTCAAATTCGCGTTCCAAAATCAGGGAGCTTTACAGAGGCGTTAGTATAAAGCAGACTTTTCCCGCGCCGAGCAATTATTTTAATGTCAATTTAAACGCCGGCAGAGTTAAGCCTTACAATCATGTTCGCGCGGCTTTGCAATGCGCGAAGGGAGAAAGCAATAACTGCATATGGCCTAACCCTACTTCAAAATATCAGGTGAGGTTATTTCCGTGATATTTCTGAATATTTTAAAATCGCGCCGCGCGCAAGCTACCGTGGAAGTCACATTACTTCTGCCGATATTTGTTATATTGGGTTTTTTTGTTTTTAAAGTTTACGGATTACTTGTCGTGGTTCAAAAAACGGAAATTGCCGCTTATTATGCCGGCCGCCGCTGGCAGCTTGAAAGTCATAAGTCTTTAGACCATGTTCCATGGGACAATAACGTTTTGCGAAAAGATATAGAAGATAAAGTGCGCGACATCTTGGATTTTAATAATCCTGCCTTGAAAAAAGCGCGTTCGCTGAGATCGGTTTCTTTCAATGTCGAGCGCGGCGAGTTATGGAATACGCTTACTCTTACCGTAAGAATGTATCCGCCGCGAATTCCGTTTATTTGCAAATATGATAAACTTAAAGTTTGCGATAAGCCGTACGGGCAGGATTGTTTAAAAGGATATAACTTTTTATGCGAAGGCGGCGGCACGATAAGCGTTACAAAAAACGTAGTCAACCGCGACAGGCCAAACGCTTGGCTTTTGCCCGGCTCGCAATAATTCTTTTGTTTTTATATGTTTGCCTTTTGCCGCCGCAAGAGAGTATTTTTTATCTTCTGCCGCGGTTTTTTGGTAGATTTTTCGTCTGTTTAAAAAGTATCGCGTAGTGCCGCGGCAATTCCATTTTCGAGCGAATATTATAACCAGTCCCAGCAACGGTAAAAATTGCTAAAATATTAATGTATGAATTTATTAATATATATTCCGGTTTTGTTTTTTTCCGTAATACTGCACGAGTATATGCACGGCTACGCCGCCTATCGCTGCGGGGACGACACGGCCTATCTTTTAGGCAGGCTTACTTTTAATCCTTTGGCGCATATAGATATTGTCGGCACTATTGCCGTGCCTCTTTTGTGTCATATTGCCGGCGCGCCGGTTTTCGGCTGGGCGCGGCCCGTGCCGGTTAATTATTATCGGCTCAGAAATCCGAAGAACGATATGGCTAAAGTATCGTTTGCCGGGCCGGCGTCTAATATTTTTTTATTTATAGCCGGCGCTTTACTTTGGAAAACGCTGCTGATTTTAAATTTGAGCGGCAATATGGCAAATATATTTTTCGCGTACCTTATAGGCATAAATCTTATTTTGACCATATTTAATCTTATTCCCGTGCCGCCGCTTGACGGCAGCAAAGTGCTTGCGGCGCTTCTTCCGGCCGATTTGTCCGTGAAATATATGATGCTTGAGCGCTACAATATGATTATAGTTATAGTTTTGATAATGAGCGGGGCGTTTTCTTTTATCGTGGGGCCGATATATTATTTCTTTTTAAAACTGATATTTAGTTTTGTGGGAGCGTAATTAATGGCTGATTTAAAAAACATCGTAGTTTCCGGAATGAGGCCTACCGGACGTTTGCATTTAGGCAATTATTTCGGCGCGCTTAAAAATTTCGTAGCTTTACAGGAAAGCCGTAAATGTTTCTTTTTCGTTGCCGATTTGCACGCTTTAACTACGGCTTTTGATAAAACGCAAAATCTTGCCTCGGACAGCCGGCAAATGATTATAGACTGGCTTACCGCCGGTTTAAACCCGGACAAATGCGCGATGTTTATGCAGTCGCATGTGCCTGAAATATCTGAGCTTACGGTTTTGCTCGGCATGCTTACGCCGCTTGGCTGGCTGCTTAGAAACCCGACTTATAAAGAGCAGCTAAATGAAATTTTCAAGAAGAAATACGCCGGACAAATTACTTCCACCGCTTCGCAAAAAATGGAAATGTTAAGCGAAAGGGAACTTTCGGAACTTGCTTCGTTCGGTTTTTTGGGATATCCGGTTTTAATGGCTACGGATATTCTAATACATAAGGCGCGGTATGTTCCCGTAGGACGGGATCAAATCGCCCATCTTGAAATTTCACGCGATATAGCGCGCAGATTTAACGACTCGTATAAAACCGATATTTTAGTCGAGCCGGAACCTTTGTTTACTTCAGTTGCCAAAGTTCCCGGGCTTGACGGACGGAAAATGTCAAAATCTTACGGCAATGCCGTATATTTGGGCGAGCCGCTTGAAAACGTTCGTAAAAAAGTAACGGGTATGTTTACTGACCCAAATAAAAAACGCGCAAACGACCCGGGCAGTCCGGAGGGCTGCGCCGCGTTTGCTTTCCATAAGATTTATAATAAAGATTATCTTAAGAGATGCGAAGAATGCAAAGCAGGCGCGCTTGGCTGCGTGATATGCAAGAAACAGCTT
>JAIRMX010000012.1 GCA_031258375.1 Elusimicrobiota bacterium
CTACCCTTTGAATTGCAAAAATAACAAAATCCCCTGTCATTTTTGACAGGGGATTTTGTTTTAGGTATTTTGATACAACTTGTTTTTTTCAAGCAAGTAAATTATGGCAATATATACCAATCCCACCCGTCTACCTGAGATAGGTATTTTTCTCCGCCAAACAACTCGCAAAAGGTTCTTGTTTCTGAATTCTTATAATTATCTAAGCACATAACGCAATATTCTTTATAATAAGTTTCAGGGCATCTAATATAACCAGGGTGGTTCTGACCCATTTTACCTTTGAATTTAGGGACGATATAAATTTTTAGCTTTCCTCCGTGAAATTTATCACTAACATAAAGTTTTATACCGCTTCTAAAATTATTATATCCTGGTTCAGTAGAAGGATATCCTTTTGGCAGTTGTATATCTAAAGCATCCAAATTAACATTGGTTAGATCAGTAAGTATACCATTCATATACATCCTTTCTAGAGATTGGCCCAAAGCGTTGCCTAAAGTGATGAATTTTTGCCCTTGCGCCTTGAGTACTGCTTTTCGATATTGCGGCAGCGCAATAGCGGCGAGAATGCCGATGATTAATACTACAACAAGCAATTCAATTAAAGTAAATGCTTTTTTGTTTTTGATACTCATAGTACTTCCTCCATACATAAAATAAGCCTTTGCATATGCAAAGACTTTACTAAACTAAAACAATTAAATTTGGGAATTAAAGTGAAAGCAAAGTATTCTCCCTTAGTAAAGAGCCTGCCCCCGAATGTCTTAATCGGGGGGAGCGCCGCTTTGGCGGCGAGGGATTTAATATTGTTGTTAGAACTGCCTTTAAATCTCTCTTGCGACTTATATTTAGTTCCCCGATTACAACACTCGGGGACAAGCTTTACGAAAGAGAGAAAAAAGCATAAGTTTTTTCCTCTCCCGAGAAGAGGAGAGAGGAAGCGAACGAAGCGAGCAGGAGAGGGTGAAGTAAAGAAGTCAAAAATAAAATCAGAAATTAATTTATAGACAGACAGACAGACAGACAGACAGACAGACAGACAGACAGATATTCTCTTCCTAAAAGAATTTTTTTGTTTTTTATATAAAAAGCTTGTTTGTGCAATAAAATCATAATAATCATAATATATAACTTTTTTACTTTTTGTTCAATTATATTTTAGCACACTGTTCCTATCATTACGTATAGTTTTTGCTTTATTATTTGCCTCTTTATCTTACTGGTTAATTTTTATTAATAAATTTATTATACGACTTTCAGTTTATCAAGCTTTTTTGCTGAATGCCGTTTAGTAAGCTTCTATGCTCCAAAACTTTTAGGTATTGCTAAATATAAATGCAGCGCCTGACATATGATTTTTGCTCGGTTGCGATAGAAAGAGATTAATGCTTTTTGCGCGCTTCGCTTAAATGCTAGCTCGTAAAATTTTATATAATTTAAAGGATATTTTATTAAAGGATTTTAAATTATGAAAAATTTTTTTAGCGCGTTTTGCCGAAATTTTACCTGCGTATTTTTTGCCCAGTTAACAAGCGCATTTAACGATAATCTAATCAGAACGGCTTTTGCCACTTTTATCGCCTATAAAATGACCGGATTTGGAGAAGGAGAAACTTCCTTTTTTATTACTTTGGCGCTAATTATTTATATGCTGCCTTTTTTTATTTTTTCCGTTATGGCGGGCGAAATCGCGGATAAATATGCCAAAGATAAAGTAATAAAAGCGGTTAAATTAAGCGAGATTTTCACAATTATTTTTATTATTGCGGGCTTTTACTTAAAAAGCACTTATTTTTTGCTTTTTGTTCTTTTTATAATGGGCGCGCAGGGAGCGTTTTTCGGGCCGGTTAAATACAGCGTATTGCCGCAGATTTTAGAAAAGAACAAATTAATATCCGCAAACGCTTTTATGGAACTGGGGCGATATCTTTCAATTTTGCTTGGCACATTGCTCGGAACGTTTTTAATAGACGGCGGGAATTTTAAAATTTTATGCGTTATTATGGCTTTAGTGTCTTTTGCAGGATACGGCGTGGTTTTATTCTTAAATAATCAGAGCGAAGGAACCTCTCGGATAAAAATAACGCCGAATATTTTTAAAAGCGCGTGGAAAAATATCCTTTTGGTTTATCGTTCGGAAGATATATTTTTGTGCGTAATGGGTATAACGTGGTTTTGGGTGCTTGGCGCGGTAATGCTTTCCCAGCTTCCGGATTTGACCGAAAACGTTTTGAACGGCAGCACGAAACTTTACAATTATCTTCTGGCTTTGTTTGTCGTCGGCATAGGATGCGGCGCGGTTTTATGCCGCAAACTTCTTAAAGACGACATAAGTATAAAATATATACCTTTAAGCGCGGTTTTGATGTCGCTTGCGCTTACGGATTTAGCTTTTACTATACTAAATGTAAAAACTTCTTTTATTACAATGGGTTTTGGCGGATTTATAAGCACTTTTACCGGAGTTAGAATTTCGGTCGATTTGTTTCTGATTTCGTTTTGCTCGGGTCTATATATAGTGCCGCTGAACGCTATGCTGCAAACTATGGGCCTTAGCCGTATGCGTTCGCGCGTAATATCCGTAAGTAATCTTTTAAACGCTTTCTTTATGGTTCTGGCGTCTGCCGTGTCTTTAATGCTTTTAAAACTCGGCGCGGGCGTACCGGCAATCATAGGTCTGCTTGCCATAAGCAATCTTGTAGTCGCGGTTTATATTTTAAAGCTTTTGCCGGATTATGCCTTGCGCTCGGCTTTATTTTTTGTTTTAAACACGCTTTACGAAATTAAAGTAAAAGGTTTGGAAAATTACCAAAACGCCTCTAAGCGCACCGTAATACTTGCAAACAATAATTCGTTTTTAGATCCGCTTATTCTTGCGGCTTTCCTGCCGGACGATATTACTTTCGTAGTCGACAGCACCATAGCAAAACGTTTTTGGGTGCGCAAATTCCTCCGCTTCATAAAACATATTCCGATCGACAACTCCAATCCTATGGCCGTTAAAACGATAATTGACGAAATTAAAAAAGGCAGGCGCATAATTCTATATCCCGAAGGCAGAATAACTACGACGGGCGGATTAATGAAAATTTACCCCGGCCCCGCTATGATTGCGGACAGATCCGGCGCGGACATTCTGCCGGTTTTTATGCAAGGCACGCAATATTCGCGTTTTGCGTTTTTTGGCCGCAAATTACGCCATATGCCCGACGTGCCTTTTGCGATTAATATTTTGCCTCCCGTTAAACTCGATATTCCTCAAACCGTCAAAGGTAAAAGCCGCAGGTATCGCGCCGAGGATAAAGTATACGATTTAATGGCGACAATGAAATTTAAAAGCTCCGATTATAACGTTACTCTATTTCGTTCTCTCATAGAGGCCGCGGATCTTGCCGGACGCGCCAGCCGCGCTTTGGAAGATACGGAAAGAAAGCCTTTGACTTTCGGCAAAGCTATAATCGCTTCGTTTTTATTGGGAAGACAATTTGTAAAAATCAGCAAAAAAAATGAAAACGTAGGCATAATGCTGCCTACTACAAACGCATGCGCGTTGACGGTTTTTGCTCTAAGCGCGTACGGCCGCGTGCCGGCTATGATAAATTTTTCGTCCGGAGTAAAAAATATTCTATCCGCCTGTAAAGCGGCGGACATTAAAACGGTGCTTACCGCGCGCGCGCTTTTGGAAAAAGGCGGAGACGTAGTTGTCAATATAATTAATTCGCTTGAAAACGCCGGAATTAAAATTATATATCTTGAAGACATAAAACAACAGGTAAAACTTATCGATAAACTGCGCGCTTTGGCGCAGGGTTTATTTCCCTACCATGCTTACCGCATGACAAATCCGAAAGCGGACCCCGATGCTCCCGCCGCAATATTGTTTACAAGCGGTTCGGAAGGTATGCCCAAAGGCGTGGCTTTGAGCCACGCTAATATTAACGCAAACAGACTGCAGCTTTCTTGCATAATATCTTTTGGTTTGCAGGATAAATTTTTTAACGCTTTACCGCTGTTCCACTCTTTTGGATTAGTATGCGGTTTGTTTATGCCGCTGTTTAACGCCTCCGGCGTGTTTTTATATCCGACGCCGCTGCATTACAAAATAATCCCGGAGCTGGTTTACGACCGTAACGCCACGGTAGTTTTTGCGACCGATACTTTTTTTAACGCTTATGCGAAGGCCGCCCATCCCTACGATTTTTATAACGTGCGCGTTGCCGCCGTAGGAGCGGAAAAACTTAAAGATGAAACTTTTAAACTTTGGTCCGAAAAATTTGGAATACGCGTGCTTGAAGCTTACGGCGCTACGGAAATGTCTCCCGGAATATCTTTCACCACCCCTATGCATTTCAAACGAGGCACGGTAGGCCGCATATTTCCGGGTTTAGACTATAAACTCGCGCCCGTCGAAGGCGTCGACGACGGAGGACGCCTTTTGCTTAAAGGCCCAAACGTTATGCTCGGTTATCTTAAAGAGGATAAGCCCGGCCAGATACAGCCTGTTGAAGGCGGCTGGTACGATACCGGCGATATTGTAAGTTTTGACGAGGACGGTTTTATAACTATAGTCGGCCGCGCAAAACGTTTTGCAAAAATAGCGGGGGAAATGATATCTTTAGGAGCGGTGGAAGCCGCCCTGAGCAAATTGTGGCCGGATTTTATACATGCCGTAATACGTCTGCCGGACGAAAAACACGGCGAACGGCTTTATCTTTATACTACAAATCCTTCTGCCGACCTTAAAAAAATACATGAATTTTTCCACGCGCAAGGACTTCCCGAATTATGGATACCAAAACATATGGAAATTTTGGAAACTATGCCGCTTATGGGCAGCGGTAAGGTTGATTATGTGAAGCTGGAAGAATCTCAAAGACAAATTTAATTTACAAAAATTATGCGGTTTTTACTTGGAAGGTATTAAAATTTTGCGTTATGCCATAAATCAATGCGGAGAGTATTTTGAAATAATCTCCGCATATTTGTCTTAAAAAGGTCATTTAATTTAGCGCGTAGACATTCCGTGGCGGAGTAATATTTTGTATTCCGCTAAAAACTCCGTCCAGAGCAAGACATGCTTTGTTTGCGGCGGAGTCTGTTGTCTCAGCGCGGCATTGATATTTGCCGCTAAAAAGGCCTGTTTGCGGGGTGAACCATGAAGATAACCATACTCTTCCTCCGGCTACATACAAGCCTATATATCCGTCAATATCTAAAGTGTACACATCGCCGTTTTTTAAGATTATTTTTCCGTTTTCTTTTGTGTTTTCTCCGCCGTCGTCCGTGATGATTTCATAAGGAATTTCCACGTCCAAATCCAGCCAGCTGTAAGGATATTTGTCGTTGATAAGATAATAAGTGTCTACCGCGCTGCGTATAGTTTTCATATGCGTAAAAGCGCCGGCTGTTCTGGATTTTAGCACCGCAACTTGATATTGCGGCAAAGCAATAGCGGCAATAATGGCGATGATTAATACTACAACAAGCATTTCAATTAAAGTAAATGCTTTTTTGTTTTTGATACTCATAGTACTTCCTCCATACATAAAATAAGCCTTTGCGCACGCAAAGACTTTGCTATCTTTACTAAGCTAAAACAATTAAATTTGGAAATGAAAGTGAAAGCAGAGAATTCTCCCTTTAGTAAAGGGAGTGCCGCTTTAGCGGCGAGGGATTTAATATTGTTGTTAGAACTGCTTTCATTAAATCTCTCTTCCGACTTTGAAACTTTTGTTTCAAAGTCTCCCTCTCTCTTTACGAAAGAGAGAAAAAAATCAGAAATTAATTTATAGACAGACAGACAGACAGATACTCTTTTAAGAGAAGATTTTTAAATAATTTACTGTTAAGCATATTCGTAGCCCATTTTGTTTATCTTTTAAATTACTATACAGATATTATATAAAAAATTATCATGAAATCAGCATTGCGTTTAATAGAATAGCCGGAAATAAAAAGGGACCTTTGCCCCTTGCGAGCATTCTTAGTTTTGTTTTATACTATATTATAAGACTGGGAAATAAAACGCGCAAAAGCAAATATCCTTTACAAAAATAAAATTTAAGGAGATATAAATGAAAACGCGCTTAAACAAAAGGTACAAAAAGATATTATCGGCCGTATTAACAGCGATTATGCTGGTTAATGCCGGCGCGTCTGCGTTTGCACAATCGTATTACTATAATATTGAAATTGAAAAATATAATTATCTTAAAAAACTATCTATAGATAAACTCAGAGCCGAATTTAACAACATTTCCGCCGTTCCCAACAATGAAATCTGGGCATATGGCAAAGCGCTGACGATATTTGATATACGGGAGCAAATCAAATCGCGGCCATGGCTTATAAAAAACGGTCTGAGGAAACGTGGATTGAGTTGATGAGAAGCAGAAATAATTTCGGTCCCAAAAATTTACCCAGGCAATACCCTTTAAGCGCACAGATAGAATTTTCTTTTTATGTTGCCAAACAGGCGAAGCTGTCGGATGAAAAAATAGTTGATATAATTGCGAAAACAAATACTTCCGTCATTAAAGGGAACGGACATCCCATGTCCAACAAGCTGGACTTTTTATTTGAAGTTTACAAAGCGCAATATTTGAGCGAACCCATGAAAATCGCCCTATTAAACCACCAAAATTACTGGAAAAACACAGATTATTTTAAAGGTATCTTAAGAGAAGACAAAGGATATACAAAAGAATTTCTGGAGTTTTTGGGCAAAAACGCGAAAAATCGCGGCGTTCTGTTCGCGGCAGTGAGAACCAACACCTCCGTCAATGCGGAGACGCTTAAAAACGCCGTGGGCAGGTATATTGCCGTGAAATTGAACGCTTTGCTCAAAGACAAGAAAGAGACTGAAAAAAATTTAAAATACGGCAGCAAATCAGGCGAGCCCAATTTGTTAAATAATAAAGAGGAGCAGGCAAAGCTGGCAAATTGCGAAAAAAAATTCAAAGCATAGAAGAAAAAATTAAAGTGTCCAAAGGTTTGGACAAATATGTGACCAAGCATGCGGAGGTAGAAAAACTGAAAGCCCTGTCCGCAGAAAATAGAGTTTCCGAAATCCTGAAAAGCTCCAATACGCGCGAGACCGCAAAACTTTACTTTGACGAAGTCGGTATTGAAGAGTTTCCGGAGATGATAGCCAAAGCGCACAAACTGGCGGAATTGAAAACAAACGGAATGCTGCCCGCAAAGTTTTTGGCGGAAGCGTTTGCAAAATCACTGTTGGGAAAACCTGCGGACACTGATGCTATATTGAATAAAGCCGTTGAAAAATATCCCTCGGCGCAGCGCGCCGCAAAAAAAGAGTTTTTTATAAAGCAGCTTAAGGAAGGAAAAATTCCTAAGGAAGTTTCCGAAACGCTTTTCCCAAAAGCTACGCAAGAGGCAATACAACTCAGACTATGGGACAAAATTGAGACGGATTTCAAAGGCGGCAAAGGCGGCCTGCTTGGGATAGCGATGCTGGGGTTTATAATCGGTATGGAGCTGATAAGCGGCAAAGCTTCGGCCAATAATGCCGGATTAGATACGCGCCTTGCGATAGGGGAGTTAATTGGCGGCAGCCCCGAGCTGGCGGGGATTTATTGTGCAACGGAACCCAAAATCATGACCGATATAATCAAAGGTTATGCTGGCAATAAAGAGCAATTAGAGGCAGGGCTTACAAATTATTTTAACAACCTGATAGACCTGCTGAAAAGCAAAGATATAATGAACGAACCGGTGGCAAAAGACGCGATGGCAGAGCGGAAGAGACAGCAGGAACAAGCGCTGAAAAAAGCGTTAAATAACAATAAAAAAAAATCAAATAATACTCTTAATACTCTCGGAAGTAATGGCTTCCTGGGCGGGCATTTAAGGTTTTAGGACACGGGAGCAAATATGTTTTTAAAATTCAGAAGAATTGTTAACTTAACCCTTGCAGCCGTGATATTACTGGCGCCGTTTTCAGACGGACAGTTCTATTCGCAGGCTGAAAGGCAGATGTACCGCCAGGCGTATGATCCCCTCGTAAAAACGATTAACAAAAATATTTCCCTGTCTATGGCGATAAACGAAGCTAAAGAAAGGATAAAAAAGCAACATGACTCGTATGCGAGCTATCTGAAATCATCCGGAGACGGATGGAAAGAAATGCCCTATTATAAACTTACGCCGGCGCAGGTACAAGAGCATCTTATTCTTACGACCGAAGTAATAGGCGACCTCCTCAAAGGCAGCTCGGAATATAAAGAATATCAGACGGGAAGATGGGTCAAATACGGCACGATATTTGTGTTTTTTACGATAGTCTCCTGCGGAGCCTGTGCGTGGCTGGGACCCTACTTTGCGGCGGCTGGCTACACGGTAGGGACCATAGCCGGCATAGGTTTGCCGGCAGTATGCTCGGTTGAAGCAATCGGAGCAAGCGTGTTTTGGAGTTTAATGCTGTCCGGTTCCGTCATAATATTGACCGATGTTTTAAAGAGTACTTACGATATATTTTCTGCAAGGCTCTTCGGTCAGACTTACGAGCAATATCTGGATGGCCTGAAAGATAAAGCCGTTAAGCCTAAAGCCACAGTCGAAGATATGTCGAGCCTTTTTGCCGCCAAAGATATGCCGAAAGTCTGGGAGAACGATAACCAACACAAGCAGTATTTACAGTTGCTTTACGCTTTTGAGGCAATCGCGCAAGAGCTGCTGGGCAATAACCCGAACCGCTACGAAATGGCATGGCTTGACGTCATGGCATTAGCCGCCGGTTACGACCTGCCCGAAGACAGGACAAAACTGGAAAATTTTGTCATTAAGAAAAATAAGGAATACGAGGAGAAAAAAAAGCAGATCCGTAGACAGCTTGTGCAACAGTTAAGATTTGATATGTTTGAAGGCCGCTCAAGACTGGGCATCAGATAAGATAAAGAATAACTCCAATCTATTCAGCAATATTTTTTTGCCTTAGGCCGGCCGGCTTATAAAATCAGCATTGAATCTCCGAAAGAATAAAAGCGGTATTTTTGCTTCACAGCCTGCGAATATGCGCGGTAAATAAAATCCTCCCCCGCAAAAGCGCAGGCTAAGCATAAAGGCGTTGAATCCGGAAAATGAAAATTGGTTATAAGCGCGTCAACGATTTTAAATTTATAACTGCCGTAAATAAATAAATCCGTCCATTTCATTGCAGCTTCAACTCGGCCTTGCGCGTTTGTGAAACTTTCAAGCGTTCTAGTACTTGTCGTTCCCACGGATATTATGCGCCCGCCGCGCGCTTTAGCATCATTTATAATTTGCGCGGTCTGGGGCGAAATTTCGGCAAGCTCCGCAAGCATTTGATGTTGGCAGGGTTCCGTGCGCAGCGGCTTAAAAGTTCCCCAGCCTACATGCAAAGTTATATAAACTATGTTTACGCCCATAGTTTTAATTTGCGCAAGTAAATCTTTCGTAAAATGAAAACCAGCCGTCGGGGCGGCAATAGAGCCTTCGATTTGCGCGTAAACGGTTTGATATTTTTCTTTGTCGCTTTTTATAGACTTGGGCAGGCCGGCGTGCGCGCGCGCTTTTTCTATATAAGGCGGCAGCGGCATTTGCCCGTATTTGCGTGCATAAGGCAAAATATCCGGCTCGTTAAATTTTATGACGGCTTCGCCTTGCGGAGTAATGCCGGAAATTTCGCCCGTAAGGCCTTCTTCAAAAATTAGTTTTGCGCCCAACTTGCATTCGCGTAAAAGCGCCGTCCAGCTATGCTTGTCTTTAAGCCGTTTGACCAGCAGAATTTCAATTTTACCGCCGGTAATTTTTTTTGCAAAAATTTTCGCCGGAAAGACTTTGGAGTTATTTATGACTATAGTGTCGCCCGCTTTTAAATATCGCGGTAAATCCCGGAAAAATTTTTTTTCTATCGCTTGATTTGCGCGGTTTAAAACCATTAATCCGCTCGAGTCGCGCGGCTCGGCGGGGTTTTTCGCTATTAACTTCTCAATATTAAATTCTTTAAAACGTTCAAAAGCCATAATTTATTTGTTGAGCGCGAGTATGGTCTTGCCGATATTTCGTTTCCCGTTCAAAATTTTACTAGAACTGAAATATATAAAACCGCCGACGTTTTTATTTCCGCGCGCGTATTTTACCTGAGAATAAAGCTCGTCCTCGTTTTTCCATTCGCCTTCGGCGTGCTTATACGCGGCAATGCCTATATAAAGTTTCGGGTTGTTGGGAGCGGATTTTACCTGCAAAGCCCACCAGTCCACAAGCTTGCTAAAAGGCGCGGTTTTATGTTCTCTATGCCAATAAATTTGCGGGGCTATATAATCAAGCAGTCCTTCGTTCAGCCACGAGCGGCTGTCAGAATATAAAACCAAATTGGAATTAAAGCCTTTGGTATCGGAACCGCCGGCGCAATCTTTCGCGTTGCACCAAATGCCGAACGGGCTTACGCCAAAGGCGATTTTTGGACTTGCGGCTTTGAGAGAAGTTTTTAAATCCCTCATAAAAGCGTTTATATTTTCGCGCCGCCAGTCGTCTAAACCTTGGTCTTTTTTAGCGTATTTTTTATAGCTTTTTTTATCGTTAAACGGAGTTTTTTTGGCGTCCGGATAAGGGTAAAAATAATCGTCGAGATGTATTCCGTCGACTTTATATTTTTGGGCAATTTCCGTTATAACTTTTATGCTGTGCGCGCGGGCGTCGGGGCTGCCGGGATCGTAAAAACTTTTGCCGTCGTATTTTATCAGCCAGTCTTTGTTCTTTTGCGCGGGATGATTCTTGGCAAGCTGCGTTTTTGAATTATTAGAAACGCGAAACGGATTTACCCATGCGTGAAGCTGCATTCCGCGTTTATGGGCTTGTTCTACGGCAAAGGCAAGCGGGTCGTAATTTGCGCAAACGCCTTGCTTGCCGCTGAGATAATAAGAGCACGGCTCGAACTCCGACGGCCAAAAAGTATCGGCGGAAGGCCGCGTCTGCAAGAAAACGGCGTTAAAGCCGAGTTTTTTTAGTTTATCAAAAATATCTATAAGTTCTTTTTGCTGATTTTCCGCGCTTAAGCCGGCTGCGGACGGCCAATCTATATTTTCAACCGTGGCTATCCATACGCCGCGCATTTGTTCTAACGATTGCTTGGCGGGCTGCTTTGCTGACGCGCAAAAAACAGAAAAAAACAAAACCGCAGATAATAATAAAAAAAATCTTTTCATTTCCTACAAATATAGTAGAACATTTTGCGATATCATACAACCAAAATATATAAGCGGTTAATTGGGATATTACATTTCCCACGTAGTTTCGTTCAGTTGGGTTTTGCCGACGCTTTGACAAACCTTTAAGGAAGCCTGGAAATTTTTATTTGCAATGCACATTTTTTTACCGGAATAACCACCTATCCTGTCCAAAAATAGTCTGTATATAATTACATGATTACCGCCGTAAGCACCAATGGTTGACCCTATCACTGCATCAATATGCGTTGCCGGAGAGCCCTGAAGGTCATAATCTATATTGCACGAATTGCAGCGAATATTGCCTCCTCCTCCGTTTGTATAGCCGGGGATATCAATATCCAATTCCATAACAGAATCATTTGGGTAATATCCATTGTTGAGATAATACATCTCTGTTGCGTTTTTAATTGCATGAGCGTTATTCATAAGTGTCGCAAAACGTGTTTTTAGCACGGCTGTTTGATATTGAGGCCAAGCGATAGCGGCGAGAATGCCGATGATTAATACTCCTATAAGCATTTCAATTAAAGTAAATGCTTTTTTGTTTCTGATACTCATAATACTACCTCCATACATAAAATAAGCCTTTGCATGCGCAAAGACTTTACTATCTTTACTAAACTAAAACAGTTAAATTTAAAATTGGAAATTAAAGTGAAAGCAGAGAATTCTCCCTTTAGTAAAGGGAGAGCCGCTTTAGCGGCGAGGGATTTAATATAGTTGTTAGAACTGCCTTTAAATCTCTCTTCCGACTTATATTTAGTTCCCCGATTACAACACTCGGGGACAAGCTTTACGAAAGAGAGAAAAAAGCATAAGTTTTTT
>JAIRMX010000099.1 GCA_031258375.1 Elusimicrobiota bacterium
TGGGCGTAGCGGAAGAAGAGATGATAAGGCGGTATATAAGGGAACAATGAATGTATGAATTATGCCGAGCAGTTGACCTTGTTAGAAACCACGCCCTTTAGGGCGTAGGTCTTTCATTATGAAGCATAAACCGGGAAACTATATTTATTTATAATACAAAATTTTTGCGGTATTTATAATTTTCAATTAATGTAAGCAGGATACTTAACACAAACTTAACATTTTCTTTGTAAAATATTTTAAGAAGGAATAATTATGACCAAAACAATAGCCATAATTGACGACGAAGAAGATTTGAGGCTTGCGATAAAAAAAGGGCTTGCGCGGGAAGGTTATAAAGTCAAAGATTTCTCACACGCGGACGATTTGTTTAAATTTGCCAAATCCGCCTCGCCGGATCTTTTTATATTGGACATAATGCTGCCGGACATTGACGGCCTCGCTATTTGCCGCCGTATAAGAAGCACGCCGAAACTTTCCCAAATCCCGATAATTTTTTTGAGCGCAAAAAGCGAGGAAATAGACAAAGTGCTCGGCCTCGAGCTCGGCGCGGACGATTATATGACAAAACCGTTCTCTTTAAAAGAACTTGCCGCAAGAATAAAAGCAAGGCTCAGAAAGACGGAAGAAAGCGGCAAAATCCCTGCCGGACGCCAAAACGAGCTTATGTTAAACGACGAAAGTTTTGAAGTTTTTGCCGACGGCAAAAAAATCCCGCTGACGCTGACGGAATTTAAAATACTGCAGCTTTTGTATTCAAAGCCGGAAAAAGTATTTTCAAGGGATAAAATTTTGGACCATGTTTGGGGCGAAGAAAAAGAAGTTTTTGACAGAACAATAGACGTGCATATAAAAAACCTGAGAGAGAAAATAGGCAAATACGGAAAGAATATCAAAAACGTAAGAAGCATAGGCTACAGATATGAAAAATAAAGGAATTTTCAAAAAATTATTATTAATCTTTACGATAAACTCGGCGGCGGTACTGAGCGCTTTTATTTTTATCTCTTCATATTATTTAAAACAGAATAATATAAAAGTTTTTACGGAAGATTTGGAAGAATCCGCGCATATTATAACGCCTTATATTGCCGAGCTTTACAATTCCGGCAATATAGAAACTCTGGCAAAATATTTAAAAACCGGCGCCGATAAAAACCGCAGAATAACAATAGTCCGAAAAGACGGAGTTGTAGCGGCAGATTCCCATGCGGACGCCGCCGATATGGATAATCATTTGAACAGAAGCGAAATTAAAGAAGCCTTTGAAAAAGGCCGTGCGGTTTCCATTCGCCGCAGCTCCACTTTAAACGAAGATTTGCTTTATGTCGCCGTGCCGATTTACAAAGACGGACAAACTATTGCCGCGCTCAGGATAAACGCTCCTGTGCGGAATATTACGCTGCTGTCAAAAGATTTTTTTTCCAAAAATATTACGGCGTTTTTAATATTGTTCGTTTTGTCTTTAATAAGCGCTTATTTGTTTTCCGGGCTGCTTGCGGGCAGAATAACAAAACTTAAAAACGCTTTTGGCAGGCTTGCGCGGGGAGATTTTGAGGCAAGAACAAACATAGAATCCGGCGACGAGCTGGAAGAATTGTCCGACACTTTTAACGAAATGTCCGAGAAAATGGCCAAAATGTTCAGCGATAAAGAGCAAAGCCGCGCGGAGCTGAGCGGCATAATAGAATCCGTCAAAGACATTGTACTGGTCGTCAATAAAAACGGTTTTGTTACGGTATCGAACAATACGGCTTACAAAAACAAATACTATTGGGAAATTGACGGTCTTGTGATTTTCAACAAATATATAGGCAGGCAAAATACGGCGGAAATTGATCTCGGCGGCAAATACTATTCCTGCTCGCTCTCTGCGATAAAAAACACTTCCGACACCGTGATTGTGATGCACGACATCACTGAAATTAAAAATTTGGAAACCATAAAAAACGATTTTATCAGCAATATGTCCCACGAGCTTAAAACGCCGCTTGCGTCGATTAAGCTTTATTTGGAATTAATCGCGACGGAAAACGACGAGCGGACAAAAGAAGAATATTTGCAGGCAATGACGAGAAACAACGAAAGACTTGCCAATATCACCAATGATATTTTGCTTCTCTCCCGCGTGGAAGAAAAAAAGCAAATCCAGTATTCGCAGTTTAATATGCGGGAAGTTCTAAAAGAAGTCGGCGCGCTTCTTGAGGACAAAGCAAAGAGCAAAGGGCTGAAGCTTGAGCTGCACGACAACGACGCCGTATTAAACGCGGATAAATTTTATATAGAGCAAATGCTCATCAATCTTGTGGACAATGCCGTAAGATACACAGAAAACGGCCGCATCGACGTGGACGTGGAGCAGGACGATTTCGGCACAAAAATTACTGTGGCGGACACAGGCATCGGTATTGCAAAAGAAAATCTGCCGAGAATATTTGAAAGATTTTTCGTTGCTGACAAATCGCGTTCCAAAAAAACCGGCGGCACCGGACTCGGCCTTGCCATAGTCAAGCATATCGTTGAAGCGCACGGCGGAATAATAAACGTTTCAAGCGAGCTTGGAAAAGGCGCGACTTTCGTCATAAGACTTCCTTAACAAAATCTTAACAAACGCTTAATTTTTTCTTAATTTGTTTTTTTTATCATTTATATATGCGGCGGACATATCGTCGTTATTGCAGGCTTGACCCGCAATATCGCTGTTTTCTCCCTTTTGTAAAGGGAGTGCCGCTTTGGCGGCGAGGGATTTAATACCGTCATCCTCAATCATGTCCCATAGGGTTTTAATACGGGGTTCAAAGTGATAGATTGCTTCGGCGGCCAAACGTATTCCCGCCGCGCAATGGCGCTAAAGAGGTTATAACGGGAAAATCTACTTACATAAAGGAGAAAAATAAAATGAAAAAACATATAATAACAACTTTGTTTCTTGCCATGAGCCTTGCGGCTTCGGCGCAAATCATTATGGAAGGCTCCACAACCGTGCTTCCGCTCGCGCAGAGAACGGCGGAAGTATTTATGAACAATAATTCAAAAATCAGCATAAGCGTAAGGGGCGGCGGATCCGGCGTGGGCATGAATTCTTTAATAGCCGGAACTGCGGATATTGCAAACTCTTCGCGCGCTATTAAAGACGGCGAGCTTCAAAAAGCCGCCGGCAAAAACATATCTCCAAAAGCGACCGTAGCCGCTATGGACGCAATCGCGCTGATAGTAAATCCGCAAAACAAGATAAGCGGCCTGACAAAAGAGCAGGTAAAAGACATTTACGTCGGAAAAACAAAAAATTGGAAAGAAATCGGCGGAAACGACGCCAATATAGTCGCAGTTTCGCGCGATAGTTCCAGCGGAACTTTCGAGGCATTCAACGAACTGGCGCTTGAAAAAACAAGAGTAAGAAAAGACGCGCTTATGCAGGCGTCAAACCGGGGAGTTGCGGGTTTGGTCGCCGCGACTCCGGGCGCAATAGGATACGTCGGTTTGGGTTATTTAAGTAATAAAACAAAAACGATTTCCGTAGACGGCGTTATGCCCAGCGTGCAAACCGTTCTGCAAAATAAATACTTATACTCCCGCCCGCTGTTTATGTACACAAACGGCGAACCGAAAGGAGAAGTCAAACAATATCTTGATTTCGTCACAGGCAAACAGGGACAGAAAATAGCCCAAGAATTAGGATATGTTCCTCTTCAATAAAGACTGAGGAGCAAGACGCGGCGCCGTAAGGGAAAAATACGGTTCCGCGTCGGAGCAATTTTAATTATGAACAGTTTCAAAGAAAAATTAATAAGACAAATATTTCGCGCTGCGAGCTATGCGTCGCTGTTTTTTCTCTTCGGGATAATGTTTGTTTTATTTAAAGAGAGTTTAACCGCGCTGGGCGAGATTAATATTTTTAATTTTCTGCTGGGCAAAGATTGGTATCCGACTTACGAACCGCCGGATTACGGAATATTGCCTTTAATTTCCGGCTCGCTTGCCGTAAGTTTCGTCGCGATGTTTATCTGCGTTCCGCTGGGGCTTGGAACGGCTTTATATATGCATGAAATAGCTTGCGACAGACAAAGAAAATTTTTAAAACCCGCAATAGAAATTTTATCCGCGGTGCCTTCGATAATTTTCGGATTTTTCGGTCTTGTGATTCTTGCGCCTTTTTTGCAGAAAAATTTCAATTTGCCGACGGGACAATGCCTTTTAACGGCTTCTATTATGCTCGGCGTCATGACTATTCCCATAATAACCAGCCTTTCGGAAGACGCGTTAAGTTTTGTGCCGCGCAGTTTCAAAGAAGCCTCGTACGCGCTGGGCGCAAACAGATGGCAGACTTTACTGCGCGTTACAATTCCCGCAGCCGCAAGCGGAATAATAACTTCAATAATTATGGGCATGGGACGCCTTATGGGCGAAACAATGATTGTCTTAATGGTGGCCGGCGGCGCAGCGGTTATACCGAATTCTTTGTTTGCGCCGGTGCGCCCGATGACTTCAAGCATAGCGGCCGAAATGGGCGAAGCCGCTCAAGGCAGCCTTCATTTCAGCGCGTTATTTGAAATAGGCCTTTTGCTCTTTATAATAACTTTTGTGCTTAATATAATTGCCGAAATAATCAGCAGGCGCTATAGATTGAAATTAGGACAGGGAAGATGAAAAACAAAATTATACAAAACGCGGCGTTTTCTCTTATCGGGTTGAGTATGGTCGTAACTTTGCTTTTTCTGGCGGGTATTATTTATTTTATAGCCTCGCGGGGACTGCCCGCAATATCATGGGAGTTCATTACCGAAATTCCCCGCGACGCAATGACTTGCGGCGGTATTGCTCCGGCCATAGTCGGAACAATTTATCTGACGTTGGGCGCGGTATTATTTGCTTTTCCAATCGGCGTCGCTTGCGCGGTTTATCTGCAAGAATATTCCCCCAAAAGTCATTTTGTCAATATAATACGCATAGGCGTTAATAATTTGGCCGGAGTGCCGTCGGTGGTGTTTGGCCTGTTTGGACTTGCGGTTTTCGTAAAATTTTTCGGATTTGGAGTTTCAATACTTTCCGGCAGCCTTACATTGGGCATTTTGATACTTCCGGGCATAATTTCAGCTTCGCAGGAGGCTCTTATGGCTGTGCCGATTTCTTTTAGAGAGGCTTCTCTTGCTATGGGAGCGACGCAATGGCAAACAATATACAAAATTACTTTGCCCGCCGCGCTGCCCGGCATACTTACGGGCATCATAATCTCGATAGGCCGCGCAGCCGGCGAAACCGCGCCGATACTTTTCACTGCGGCTACTTTTTACAAAAGAGAGTATCCCAATTCCATCATGTCGGAAGTTATGGCGCTTCCATACCATATTTACGCTCTTATGACCGAAGGCCTGCAGCCCGAAAAGCAAACGGCAATAGCATATGCTTGCGCGCTCATACTTATTATACTTGTGGGCATAATATCGTCTTCGGCCATTATAATCAGAAATAAATACAGGAGCGGTTATGTGCGCTGAACAAACGACGATAAAAATCTCGAAATTAGATTTCTATTATGATAAATTCAAAGCTCTGAAAAATATAAATTTAAATATTTACAATAATAAGGTTACGGCTCTCATAGGCCCTTCCGGATGCGGCAAATCCACGCTGATACGCATGTTTAACAGAATGAGCGACCTCGTCCCAAAAACTCGCGCCGAAGGCAGCATACTTTTGGACGGAGAAAATATTCTTGAACCTTCGCTGGACGTCGTAAAGCTAAGAAGAAAAGTAGGCATGGTTTTCCAGAAACCAAATCCTTTTCCAAAAACCATATATCAGAACATTGCCTATGGCCTTGAAATTAACGGGAATAAAAATAGAGAATCTATAAGATATAAAGTGGAAGACGCTTTAAGAAAAGCCGCTTTGTGGGACGACGTTAAGGATAGGCTTCACCAAAGCGCGTTAGGTATGTCCGGCGGGCAGCAACAGAGATTATGCATAGCTCGCGCGCTGGCGGTAGAACCGAAAGTTATTTTATTTGACGAGCCGTGCGCAAGTTTAGACCCGATCTCAACGGCTAAAATAGAAGAGCTTATTTTAGAACTCAAAAAAAATTATACGATAGTGATAGTCACGCACAATATGCAGCAAGCGGCCAGAACGTCGGACTATACCGCGTTTATGTATTTGGGCGAACTTGTGGAATTTGGCAAGACGGACAAGATATTTACCGTCCCGCAAGAAAAAAAGACCGAAGAATATCTGAGCGGAAAGTTCGGTTGAGAGGATTAAAAGAATATGATAGAAGAACAAATAATATTACTTAAAAAAAATATAGTCGAATACGGTTCGCATGTAGAAAATATGTTGTCAAAAAGCGCGCAAGGCGTTTTTAAAAGAAATAATGAGTCTTTAAGAGAAGTAATTAATGAGGAAGAAAATATTTCAAACAAATTGGAACTGGCTTTAGACGAAAAAGCGATAAATATAATCGCGAAATTTCAACCGGTGGCCAAAAATCTGCGCATGATAATAAGCATCATTAAAATGAACAATGATCTTGAAAGAATCGCGGATCATTGCGTAAACATCGCGCAAAGCGGCTTATATTTGAACGGATATCCGGCCGCAAAACCTTTTATAGATTTGCCGGAAATGAAAAATATCGTATCAGAAATGCTGCGAAAATCATCAATCGCTTTAATTGACGACGATACTATTATCGCAAAAAGCGTGCTTCTTATGGACGACGAGGTTGACAAGTACAAAAAACTAATAATAGAAGAACTTATGCCTCTGTTATCGGATAAGAAACAAAATGCGCGCGTCGTACTGGAAATTATTAATATAGTAAATAATTTGGAACGCATAGCCGATCTTTCCACAAATGTCTGCGAAGACTTTATATATATGAAATCCGGCGAGGTTATGAAACATAAAAAGTCGGTAGATAAACAAAATTAGCAATGCGTAAAGTTCATTTAATGGTATTGTTATTCAACTTTTTTTGACTTTTATATCAGCTGATAACATAGAAAAGGATATTTTTTCGTCAATTTCCTGGCTGCCTTGAAATTACATGATAGCTATGAGTGCCATTGAAATGCGCGGCTGGTGCGCCACCTGCCAGATGTG
>JAIRMX010000203.1 GCA_031258375.1 Elusimicrobiota bacterium
CGAGGATGCGGGGGGGGGGGGGGTATACTGATGAGATTTCACCGACTTGTGTTTTATTATGTGTTTTTGCGTCATAATTTTAATCTACTTAAGTTAAGATTAAGAACTGCGAGTTTATAATAAATTATTCTGTAAAGATATTTTATAAAAGAAGATAAAAAATGTCAAAGAATTTGTTAAGGTCAGAAAGAAACGAGACAATATATTAAGGAGCAATATTATGACAAATGGAAAAGAGAGCAAGAAGAGAAATATTAGCAAAGCCCGTTATATCAGCGCGTATCGGGTTATTTTTTATCTTTTATTTCCGCCAGTTCCCTTTCAATATAATTTTTTCCTTCCTATTTGCCGTCATGCTGAATTTATTTCAGCATCTGTTGTTAAAAATAAAGACAGACCCTGAAATAAATTCAGGGTGACAAAAGAGAACAGGCCGTCATGCTGAACTAGTTTCAGCATCCGTAGTTAAAAGACAGATTCCGAAACTGGCCTGCACCGTAAAGTCTTAATACGGGGAAGCATGACAGCCTAAAAAAATGTAAATAAAAAATTCTTCATAAATCGCAGCTTACTATTTATAATTAAAATTATATAATTATTTTATGGAAAATTTACATATAGGCATTTACGGCAGCGTAAACAGCGGCAAAAGTTCAATAATAAATAAACTTGCCGGGCAGAATATCGCGCTTGTTTCCGATACGGCCGGCACCACCACCGACGCAGTTAAAAAAACGATAGAGCTTATAGGCATAGGCCCTTCGGTTTTAATCGATACCGCCGGCATAAACGACGCCACTTCTTTAGGCCCGGCGCGCAGCGGCGCGGCAATGCGTACTTTGGATATTATAGATATGGCGATAATTGTTGCCGACGGCGGCGTTTTAACGCGGCAGGATTTGGCTTTAATTAAAACGTTGCCCGCGCGCGGTATTCCTTTTTTTATAATAAATAATAAAAACGACAAGCCGGATTTTAAACCGCTGCATATCGAAGGCGTTGACGTTTTGCCTTTCAGCGCGTTAAAAGAAAAAAGCGTAGAAAACATTCTGACTCTTATAAAAAAACATAAACCCGCGCATTTAAGCCGAAAACAAGTTTTACTTGACGATATTGTTAAACAAGGCGATATCGTCATACTTGTCTGCCCGATAGATTCAGCCGCTCCCAAAGGCCGCCTTATTTTGCCGCAAGTAAACGTTTTGCGCAATATTTTAGATAACCGCGCGTCGGCGGTTGTTTTGCAGGTAAGCGAACTTGCGGACTTTCTTAAACTAGGCCTTAAGATAAAATTAGTCGTGACGGATTCGCAGGCTTTTAAGGAAGTCAGCGATATAGTGCCGCCCGAAATTCCGCTTACGAGTTTCAGCATAGTATTTGCCCGTATTAAAGGGGATTTTGAGCTTTATCTGCGCGGAGTAAAAGCCATAGATTTGCTAAAGGACGGAGATAAAGTTTTAATACTTGAATCCTGCACGCACAGCGCAAACACCTGCGAGGACATAGGCCGCGTAAAACTGCCAAATTTAATCCGTAAAAAAAGCGGTAAAAATATTAGTTTCACCATACTGCCCAATTTAGAAAAGCTGCCCGAGGATTTGAATTCTTACGCGCTTGCGGTGCAATGCGGCGGCTGCATGGTGACGCGAAGCCAAATTATGACGCGGCTGAACCGTCTTGCGGCTTCAAACGTTCCCGTTACGAATTACGGCATAGCCATAGCGCATTGCACCGGCATATTGCAAAGAGTTACCCGAATGTTTCTGAAATAAGGAAAACCGGCTCCGTATAAACGACAAAATGGACAAAAATAAGAAGAAGCGGAAATATCGGAAAAAAACGGGATTTAATATAATATTTTCGTCATTCCGAACTCGTTTCGGAATCTGTCTTTAACAGCAGATGCTGAAATAAATTCAGCATGACGGCTTTTTTTCTTTCGTCACCCTGAACTCGTTTCAGGGTCTGCCTTTCAGCTACAGATGCTGAAACGGGCGCACAGTAAAGTCTTAATACGGGGTTCAGCATCAACACTAAAGGCCTCAATACAGGCATTTGCCATGCCATCGCTACTTGCTCTTATGGGATATTCAGATTGAATTTATTATATCAAATTTAGCGAAAAGTAATGCGTTTATTGTTTAATTCTTTTCTGCGCCGCAGATAATAATCCCAACTAATTTTACCGGCGCCGCAAAACAAAAATCCGCATAAGATAGTCAGCGCGAAAAGAACGCCGACGGTATTTACCTTATTCAAATCGCCGGCGAAGAAAAAGAAACCGCTGAATAAAGAGATAAGAAGTATCGCAAAACTTGCCGTGCGGAAAAACAAACCGAACAATATGCAAAATACGCAAACAAAGGTTATAATTACGACGGATACGCAAATTACGCGCGCAAAAGGAAGCCCGATGTCAATCGCGTTTTGCGTAAAAGCGTTTATATGCAAAGCCTCGCCCGCCGCCAGAAAAGCGAAGGCGGACGAAAAAATAATCCGCTGCAAAAATAATATTGCGCTTAAAGATTTCTCGGATATCATTTATAAAAATTTCACGCCGGCGGAAAGTGAAAAATATCTCTGTCTGCCTTCGGTATTTCGGCTGAAATTAATCCATTCGACCGCGCCGTTTACGTTCACTCCGGCTATTTGTACTGTTAAACCTAAACTTAAATCGTCGGTGTCATCAGCAGAACTTTTTGTCTTCAAAAAGTTATAAGCCACGTAAGGCCTTATAAATTTGTAAGTATAGCCCGCGCTTGCGCCAAGCGAATAATCCATATACCCGCCGTAAACGGAAATAAAACCCGGTATATCTAACCACTTCGGAATTTCCCCGCTGGTATCATCCGAATAATTTACGGCTTTTGTAAAATTAATCGTCGTGTCAAGACCGCCCGTTTGCTGATATAAATATGTGTAAATATCGGTTTCGTTTACATGATTGTCCGGATCGTAAAAAGAATGACGGGTTTCACGCACGCCAAGCCCGAGTTTTAATTCGTCCGTGGGCACAAGCCTGAATAAAATCTCGTGCAAGTCCAGCGCGCCGTGAATATCGTAATAATAAGCGGAATATCCTTCTGCCTTCGGCTGATAGCCAAACTCCGCGCCGACTTCGGCAATTTCAATAAAAGGCAAATGATAATTTAGTCCCAGAGCATAGCGGGACATTGTGCTTTGCTCGTCGCGTTCGTACATTGCGTACTTTGCCTGCGCCGAAAGGCCGGGAACTATAAATAACGACGTGTCAAACGACGCGCGCAATACTTGATAGCCGTTATTTCCGGCCACGCCGGAAACGCTCAGCTGCCCAAAGCCGTAAGCAAAAGGCAATAAGAGCAAAGATAAAACTAAAGCCGATTTTTTCATAATTTTTTTACTCCTTGTTTAATATAAATTTCTTTTTTATATTTTATCAAATTTAATTCAATATTACAGGCCGCATAATATCATTCCAATAAATACACATTATAAGGGCTTCTCATAGATGTCTGATGATGTAAACCTTCGTTTATCAATGTTCCGTTTAAACTTTTACAAACTTTGTTTGCCGTTGAGTTATTCTGATATGCCCAGCATTCTTTTCTGTTTGGATAAGGCGAACGGTCAAGATAAATCACATAAGCAATTTCATTAGCATTAAGTTTTGGACTAATGCCCGCAAATACTACACTGTCAGTGTTTAAGTGCGGCACGGACGTTTCTACGTTAATAGTTAATTTAGGGTTACTACACTCATATATACCATTTATATAAGCATTGCAAGCCGGTAATGAAATATCCAAAACATCTTCAAGATTTTCTTTAAAGGCATATTTTCCCATTAGTAAAAAATATCTTTCTTCCGCATCTTTGATATTTTTTGCTATGGGAATAGCGGCAGTTATGCGTGATTTTAAAACTGCGGCTTGGTATTGAGGCAAAGCAATGGCGGCAAGTATGCCGATTATTAAAACTACCACCAATAATTCAATAAGCGTGAACCCTTTTTTGTTTTTCATAAAACATCTCCTTATTTTTAATTAACTTCATATTTTAACGCCAATAAAAAAGGCGATAATCTATTTTGAGAGAGTCTAACCGCTCAAAATGAAAATCGCCAACCAGAACCCGTGAGGGTTCTGGTAAAATATGGCGACTTCATTTTTGGCTTAGACTCTTGCTTGTTTTTCAACAAGACAGGACTGTTTCTTTTCAAACAGTATCCAAAAACAAAGTCTTTAAAATAATTTTGTTAGTTTTCTAAAATCTTCGGCAACTATTTTCCTCGTCCGCAGTTGCATTTTTCTTTTTGCGCCAAAGCCGCAACTTTTTTATCCTCGTCAATTAAGAATTTTGCGTAATTTCTGACTTTTCTGTTCTTCCAATTTTTTTTGTGATAAGCGTAGCCAACGATGAGCGGAGCGGCTAAGGTAACCTCGCTGTAAACCATTTGCTCAAGCGCGGTTGAAACTTTACCCCAGCTGGAAGCTTCTTTAAGCGTGGAGCTGGAAAGCGCGCCGTCTCTCACGTCGGCAACGGTAATTTGCACGGCATATTTATGCATTGGGGAATCTTTGCCCAAAATTTCCGCAGCCACGACCGTATCCTGCACGAAATTTTTGGGCACGCCGCCGGAAAACATCAATAAACCGCTTTCCTTGCTGTTAATTTTTATTTTTGTAAGTTCTAAAAAATCTTTCGCGCTGTCTATAGAAACGTGACGAACCGGATTTTCCGTCTGATGCGCCACAAAGCCGAAACCGGCGGAGCAATCGGAAAACGCGGGCACAAATATCGGCACGCCGTATTTGTAGGCATTATAGACAATGCTGTCTTTGCCTTTGTTTTTCTTTTCAAGCCATTTGCCCATCTCCAAAATAAATTCGCGGCTGGAATACGGGCGGGGTTCAAGAGTATTGCAGATTTTATGAACGGTTTCATCGCAGACTTTAAGCTCGTCCTCGTTGATATAGGTATCGTAAATGCGGTCAATATGCAGCTCGCGCAGCAAATTGTCGTCCGAAAAATGCTGGTCGCCTTTATAATGTCTATAGCCTAAAGCTTCAAAGAAATCCTGGTCGACAATATTTGCGCCGGTTGAAACTACGGCGTCTATCATATTGTTTTGAATCATATCGACGATTAATTTTTTTAGTCCCGCTGAAATTAAAGACCCCGCCAAACACAAAAACACGCAGCAATTTTTATCTTTAAGCATCATATCGTAAATAGATGCGGCGCGGTTTAAATCGCGCGAAGTATAAGCCATATCGGCCATATCTTCCACAAGCTTGATTACATTATGTTTTTTTATGTCGATGTGTTTGATAGTTTCTTTTAGGAAACTTTTTTGAGTCTTCTTTTCCATTTTCTTGTTCTCTCCTTTTCTGCTATAATTACTATATATAATCATATCAAAAAATTAAAAATAAAGTTAGTCTTTATTATAAGAGGATTTTATGTACGAACATGTTAAAAAGCAAGACCCCGCGGTTTACGACGCAATTATGTTAGAGGCAAACCGCCAGAAAAACAGAATAGAATTAATAGCGTCGGAGAACTTTACTTCTCAAGCCGTTATGGAAGCGCAAGGTTCGATATTGACTAATAAATATGCCGAAGGATATCCCGCGCGCAGATATTACGGCGGCTGCGAGTATGTCGATATCGTGGAAAATATCGCAATAGAGCGCGCAAAAGAGCTTTTTAAAGCGGAAGGCGCAAACGTGCAGCCACACAGCGGCACGCAGGCAAATATAGCAGCGTATCTTTCTTTGATAAATCCCGGAGATACCGTGCTCGGTTTAAATCTTTCGCACGGCGGGCATCTTTCGCACGGGCATCCGATGAATTTTAGCGGCAAGTATTTTAAAATTGTCGAGATGAACGTGCGCCGCGACACGGAGCTTATCGATTACGACGAAGCCGCCAAAACCGCCAAATCGGCGATGCCTAAATTGATTATGGCCGGCGCGTCAAATTATTCGCGTATTTTTGATTGGAAAAAGCTGCGAGAAATCGCAGACAGCGTAGGCGCGTTTTTAGTCTGCGACATCGCGCATTACGCCGGCTTGATTGCGGCGGGCGAGTATCCGTCTCCAGTACCTTACGCGGACGTGGTTACTACGACTACTCACAAAACCTTGCGCGGCCCGCTCGGAGGCTTAATTTTATGCAAAGAGAAATATTTAAAGCAGGTTAACTCCACTGTTTTCCCCGGCAATCAGGGCGGGCCGCTTATGCATATTATAGCCGCAAAAGCCGTATGTTTTGGCGAAGCGTTGAAACCGGAATTTAAAATATATCAAAAACAAGTAAAAGCAAACGCCGCGCGCCTTGCGGAGGAACTTTCAAAAGCCGGATATCGCATTGTTTCCGGCGGTACGGACAGCCATGTTTTGAGCGTTGATTTGCGCGCGAAAAATATTACGGGCAAACAAGCCGAAATCGCTTTGGACAAAGCCGGCATAACCTGTAACAAAAATACCATACCTTACGATCCGCAAAAGCCTATGATAACAAGCGGCATACGTCTTGGCACGCCGGCGGTGACCACGCGCCAAATGAAAGAAGCCGATATGACCGCAATAGTCGGCTTTATCGACGAGGCGATAACAAATCACGAGAACGACGCAAAACTTGCCGAAATATCCAAGAAGGTGGAAATTTTTCTACAAAAATTTCCGCTTTATCCAAATATCTATTAAAATAGAGCAAATAAAAAAGCCGAGACCAAAAAGTCTCGGTTTTTTATATCCCTCTCCTTTTTACGAGGAGAAGGGGGAAAAGCAGTGGCGACGGCAACGACTAGATACCCTTTAGAGCCCCGATTACAAATTTCGGAGACAGGCTAAGCGAGTGTGTGACAATAAAAAGAAGTATGTACAACTGGGCTCAGATTCCAGTTGTAAATAATATTTGCAAAATATGATAAGCTAGATAATGCCGCGTATAAAATATAA
>JAIRMX010000140.1 GCA_031258375.1 Elusimicrobiota bacterium
ACGCGGGTATTTCGTCAAATAAAAACAAAGTTTTTAAAAGCGTTATATAACTTCGCAACGTATTTCTGGAGGTTCCCAAATTTGTCGCTATCGCCGATAAATCTATAAATTTAGACGACCAAGAACTAAGTATCGGAAATAAAGATATAATGCTTTCAAATCTTGATATGTTCGAAATATTGCGCAAATCTCTCATTAAAATAGCGTTAACATAATTTTTAAACCAAGAATTTCTTTCTTTTTCAGATAAAGTAAGAACTTCGGGATAGCCGCCTCTAAAAGCCAATTTTACGATTTCTCTTTTATCGTATCCTTTAATTTGGGCGGGGAATTTCAGTTTTAGAACATTATTTAAAAAGGAAGGTTTTCTTAATAATATTTCTCCTTGCGTCAGCGGCCTTAAGCGAATATTCCTGATTCTTCCCGCTAAACTCTCATAAACTTCCGGCAATAAGTTGATATCGGCGGAGCCGGTTAATAAAAATTGTCCCTTATCGTTACTTTTATCAACGGCCATCTTCACGGCCGGCAATAGTTTTGGGGCTTTTTGTACTTCGTCGATTATCATTGTTTTTGCTTGATGTTTTATAAAACCTTTTGGATCGTCCAACGCAAGTTGCAACAAATCGTCGTCGTCAAGACTTCTAAACGTAAAATTATTATCCGAATCGGAATATATACGCTTTAATAAAGTTGTTTTTCCGCATTGCCGCACGCCGCTGACTATAACGACCCTGCTGTGCTTTAATCCGTTTTTAATTAAATCTTCATACCATCTTGAATATTCCATAACGATTTACCTAATATGATATTCGACACAGGAAATTATAACACTTATTTCGCGTTTTGGTCAACATAGTACAAGCGTTTTGATTAATATGCCGTTTTATCGTATCCAATATTTTTATATCAATAAGTTCTGCTTATGATAAATTGCGCCATATCGCGCAAAGGCTCGAGTTTTCTAGTATCTTTCAATTTTAAATTATTTAAAGCCGCATTTGCTTCCCTAACGGCTTTAAGAGCCGCTTTTTTGCTTTCCTCCAAGCCGAATAGGGACACGTATGTCAACTTTTTATTGGCCGCGTCGCTGTTTGTTTTGCCGAGTTTTTCAGAAGTGGACGTCGCGTCTAGAATATCGTCGACTACCTGAAAGGCAAAGCCTATTGCCGCGGCGTATTTGCGTATATTTTTTAGATTTTCGCCGTCCGCTCCGGCGAGCATCGCTCCCATTTCCGCAGCCGCGCTTATCAGAGCGCCGGTTTTATTTTTATGTATATATTTTAAAATTTCCGCGGCCGAAACTTCTTTTGCTTTTGCAGGCAGCAAATAATAAACGGGTTTTTTATTTTTGAAATATTTAAGCGGCGCAAGTTTTGCCGCGCGTTTGCTTTTGCCTTCCAAAAGTCCTTCGCAAAAGATATCCGCCGTCTGCCCGCCTATCATGCCGCTTGCTCCGCTTCGCAGAGCAAGCGCGGACAAAGCGTTAAGCGTATTTTTCGAGCCGGCCGATTTTAGCGCGCCGCTGCGCGCAATAGTCTCAAAAGCATAAGTCAACAAAGCGTCGCCGGCAAGCAATGCCAAGTCTTCTCCGAAAATTTTATGATTTGTGGGTTTGCCGCGCCGCAAATCGTCGTTATCCATTGACGGCAAATCGTCGTGTATAAGCGAATAAGTATGTATCATTTCTATCGCGCAGGCGGCGGGCATAACGTCTAAAGATTTAAGCCCGAAAGCTTCCGCGCTCCAGCATAAAAGCGCGGGGCGCACTCTTTTGCCGCCGGCGTTTAAGGAATATGACATAGAATCTTTAATAATTTGCGGAGTATTTTTTATAAACGATATTTGTTTTATCAAAGCCGTTTCGATTTCTTTAGCCTTTTTTGAAAGCAGAACTTCAAAGTTTTTCATTTTCACCCTCGCGTCAAGTAGTTCAAGAATAATTAAATTATAGCAAATACCGGCGCGCGTGATATAACCAACAGCCGGCACGACCAATACGAAACGATATATGCAAAAATAAAATGAAATTTGCAAAGCGTTACATAACAGTGGATATAATAATTATGTTGTAAAGTACTAACTAAAGAGCTTCTCTAGTAAGAATTAACTTTACTTAAAAATATCCTCTATAAGTTCGGCGCAGCGCGAAGCCGCCTCAAGAGGATCCGGAAAGCCCGCGACGATAAAATTAGAATGTATAGCCTTAAAGGTCTCGGGCGAGGCCATGAGATTTTTTACAGTATCCGTTATATCGTCCGCCAAGCGCGGCGTCTGGGGCAGCATAACGGCGCAACCTCTGTCCGCAAGAATTTTTGCGTTATAATATTGATGATTTGCGGAGGCAAAAGGATAAGGAATCAAAATCGAAGGTTTTTTTAGAGAAATAATCTCGGCAATCGAACTTGCGCCGCTCCTTGATATTATTAAATGCGCGGCTTGCATTAAAGAATAAATGTCTTCGCTGTATTCGATAACTTCGACGTTTTTATTGTCTTTATATAAAGCTTTTATTTCGCCGTAATCCCGACGGCCGGTAATATGCAGAAAATGAACTCTGTTTGTTTTGGCAAGTATAGTTTCGGACATTTTTACCGCAGCTTCGTTCAAAACGCGCGCGCCCTGCGAACCGCCGAAAATCAAAATATTAATGCCAAAATCCGTCACAAACTGCCAATAATTTTCGTCAGCTTCGGATTCTTTTAAGCGGAAATCTTCTCTAATCGGCGTACCCGCCAAAATTCCGCGCGCAATATTGCCGACCGGAGGCAGGCCGAGCAAAAATAAATCCGTAAATTTTGAGCAGACGCGGTTTGCCAAACCTATTTTTGCGTTTGAATCATGCAAAACGGTTTTAACGCCCGTCAAATAAGCCGCAAATATCAAAGGGAAAGATACGTACCCGCCCATACCTACGCACACTTTCGGCCTATATTCTTTAATAACTTTGCGCATGGCAAGTATATTTGAAAAAAGTTTAAAAATAAAATTTATCCATTCCAAAATATTTTTACTGCGCGGCATAGGCTCGGCGTCCGCCTCGTAAAAATTCATATCCTCTTTAAGCAGAAATTCCGCCGAAGGAGAACCTTTTTTTATTACGACAATAACGTTATGTCCGCGCTCCGCAAGTTTTTTTGCCAAAGCAAAACCCGGATAAAAATGTCCGCCCGTTCCGCCGGCGGCTATCATATAAACGTTTTCCATATAATTATATTAGCAAAATGTTATAAATATTTGTTATACTATCAAAAAATATTTTGTTCAAAAATTTCGTCTAATAGTCAAAATCCTAATAATTTCGGTCTTGTTGGACAATTAGGAGACAAAAGGAAGGTGAGCAGCGTATACTTTTAGTATATGAAAAGAAAAATAAACACTGCTCAAAAGAATAACAGCAAAAGAAGCACTCCTAAGTCCAA
>JAIRMX010000010.1 GCA_031258375.1 Elusimicrobiota bacterium
AAGAAGGCCAAAAACTTTTTGTAGTACAGCCCGGCCAAAGCGTTCATGAAAAATATTTACCTATAGACGTTTTCGCGCCTGCAAGCGGTTTGGTTGTCAGATGTTTAAACGACAGATGGTCTTCAAGAAGCAATACAAATTACGATTTGCCGCAGATTGGAGAATCCGTAACCGGAAGCAGCGGTTATAACTCGCCGACTTGTTTGATGAAGATTATTAAACCCGGTGCTTACTTAGTGCCTATAAAAATAGGAGAATACGATATTCCAAACGTGAAATTGGGTATGCCGCTTAAAATCAGCGTGCCTTCGCGACTCGGCGTTTCTTACGAGGGTTTTGTCGCCAGAATTTCGCCCCAGCCGGAAGTTAAGGAAGAAAATTATTGGGATGAAGAAAAAAATCAAGTGGAATTTATAACAATTGCCGAAACAAAAGACAATATAAAAGAAATTTTAATCGGCCTGAGCGCGACGGTTAAAATTGATTTGGATTCAAGGGCAAACGTTTTGCTTGTTCCGACTTCGGCAATTTTTGAAGAACGCGAAAGAAACGGCGACATCGCTTTTTACGTCTATAAAAAGGACGGCAGCAAGAAAGCGGAAAAGTTGATGGTTAAACTCGGCCTCCGCAACGAAAGCGACGCGGAACTTTTAAACGCGGAAGAAACGGGGCTTAAAGAAAACGACGTTTTACTTTTGGAAGAGCCTAAAGATGAGAGTTTAAATAAAAATTCTTTACCAAAATCAAGCGGTTTAAAAGCGCGCTCCGTCAGAAGAGCTAGATAAAAAATGTCTTCTAATATCATTGAATTTGAAAACATTGTAAAAGTTTACTCCGACGGAGGGCTTAATTTTACGGCTTTGCGCGGCGTCAGCCTGTCAATAAAAGAAGGAGAGTTTATTGCAATTACCGGTCCGAGCGGCTGCGGCAAAAGCACGTTGTTAAATATTTTGGGACTGCTTGACGCGCCCACAAACGGCAAATATATTCTCAACGGCAAATCGACAGCAAAGATGAAAGATTATGAAAAAACTATTTTGCGCAGAAATAATATCGGCTTTATTTTCCAAAGTTTTAACCTTATGCCAAATATCAGCATACTTGAAAACATCAAAATGCCAATGCGTTATAAGGGCGTTTCGAACTCCCTTGCCGAACAAAAGGCTCTTGATCTTTTAAAAACCGTCAGACTTGAAGACAAATACAAAAATAATCCATTGCAAATTTCCGGCGGACAAAAGCAGAGAGTTTGCGTAGCCCGCGCCCTTGCCAATGACCCAAAGATAATTATTGCCGACGAGCCAACCGGCAATCTTGACATCAAAAGCGGCGAAGATATTATGAGTTTATTTAAAAGTATAAACGCAAAAGGGTATACGCTGGTTATGGTGACGCACGATATAGATCTCGCGCAAAAAACAAACCGCATTATAAAAATGTTGGACGGGAGGATTTTGTGATTTCCCGTTTCCTAATAGCCGCCAAAATCGGTTTTATTGAAATTTTCAATAATAAACTGCGCTCATTTTTAAGCATTTTTGCAATTTCTATCGGAGTGTTTACGTTTTTGTTCGTGTTTTCGGTCATAAATTACTCAAAGGAAGTTATCGCGCGCGCGCAAAAACTTGCCGGAGAAAATTCCATTACATTTCAATTCAACGGAGTTTGGTGGAGCAAATTGAAACTTGATATGAAATCGTTTGACGAGATTATGCAAAAATTCCCGCAGATTAAAATTTTGTCGCCGATAAGCAATAGCGTGGAGTCAAATTTGCGCTTAGATAATATTACCTACGGGGCAATAGTTCTTGGTATTACTCCAAACTGGAAACACTATAATTGGGTTTATGGAAAAGTAAAAGGAAGGTTTATCAACTGGGACGATATTTCGCAACACCGCAAAGTGGCGGTTTTCATAAGGGATCCCCGCTCTAATGAAGACAAGATAAATTATTCTTCAACCAACATATATGGCAGAGGGAGGGACAATGCAAGAAAATTTAAGTGGAATGCAAATAATAAAAGCATGCTTGGCCGGAAATTTTCTTTTATGCGCAATACTTTTACCGTCGTCGGCGAAATTACCGCCCCGCTTTATCAGAACGACGATAGGCTTGTTTCTAATTCTTACGATTTCCTTATCCCAATAACGGCATTGTCCGACATAGCTTTTACGAGTAGATTCTTCGATGAAATTTATATAGACGCCCAGACCGCAGAAGACGCAAAAGTGTTGAGACAAAATCTCATAAACTATTTTAGAATAAAGGAGGGCAACCGCAACGCGGAATATTCTATGCAGACATTTAAGGAAGCTGCGGAAAATAAATTTGCTTCAATGCGCAAAAATCTTTTAATTGTTTCGATACTCGGCATTATCGCTATGATTTCCGGCGGAATAGGCATTATGAACGTTGTGCTTGCCACAATTTTTGCCCGCACCAAAGAAATCGGCACGCGCCGCGCGCTAGGCGCGAGCAAAGGCGATATTTTTATGCAATTTTCTTTTGAATCCATGACGCTGGGTTTGTTTGGCGCGCTGGCCGGATATGTAATATCCCTGTTTGCAATGGATTATATTTCAGATTTGCTTTCAATGACAACAAAAATGGATTTATTTTCCGTGCTTGCCGCTTTTAGCATTGCCGTGATTACCGGTTTTATATTTTCGCTTTATCCTTCCCTCAAAGCCGCCAATATGAATCCCGTTGACGCGCTTAAAGTCGAATAACAAACTACAGCGTCGTTAAAGTTTATAGCTTACGCAAAACAATCCAGTTTTTACAGCTTCTTCTCTGCTTTTTGCGAGACAAAAACCTGTTTGCAATATTTAGTTTTTAAGAATTTTACTGTTTCCATAGTTGATTGCGCGCCTAACATTATAAGCATTATTGAAGCAGATAAATTCATAAGCAAAGTGGAAAAATATATCGGAGCATTATTATAACTGTTTGTAATAATAAAACGCAGCGGATTTAGCAAGAGTACGAATAAAATAACGGTCTTGTTGCACAATTAGGAGACAAAAGGAAAGCGAGTAGTGTATACTTTAGTATTATGAGAACAAAAATAAACACTGCTCAAAAGAATAATAGCAAAAGAAGCGCTCCTAAGTCCAATAAAACAATAATAAATTGGTCAGAGTACAACAAAGCACTAGTAGAACGCGGGAATATCTCTGTTTACATCTCAGAGGCAATGGCT
>JAIRMX010000088.1 GCA_031258375.1 Elusimicrobiota bacterium
ATTCTTGATATAATATTGACGGTCTAAGTATCTTTATTTCTGTCGTTTGTAACAAACTCGTAAAGCTCTTCCTGTTTTTTAAGCATTTCTTTAATATCAAATTCCTGCAAGTCAACGACGGAACAATCAAATTTAAAACTGCCGTCAAGAATTTTTAAAATAGCGTCCGCCAAAGCCTCAAAATTGCCTCTTTCAATTAAAAAACCGTTTTTCCCGTCCTGTAAAAGTTCGCTTATGCCGCCCGCGTCATAACAAACCGCGGGAAGCTCCATAGACAACGCTTCGACCAAAGCCATCGGCAGGCCTTCCCATAAAGATGATAATGCAAAAACGTCCGCTGTTGCCAAAAGTTCCGCCGTATCGTCTCGGTGGCCAAGCAATTTAAAATTATTTTGCAAATTGTTTTGCGCGATTAAATTTTTTGCCCGCTTTTCCAACTCGCCGGTGCCGAGATATAAAAAAACCGCGTTTGGGATTTTTTCGCAAACGATTTTGGCGGCGCGAACCATATCCAGAGGATTTTTTTGCGGCTTCAGATTTGCGACGGATAAAATGATTTTGGCATTTTCATTCAGGCCGAGAGATTTTATTTTTCGCGCTCGGCTAAAATCTCTGAAATTTCCTTTCGTTTTAAGTTCCACGCCGGCGCGCAGCAAACGACATTTTTCCGCGCGCGCTATTTTAAGTTTGAGCGCGGTTTTTAAATCGCGCAGGGAAACAAAAATAATTTTGTCGGTAAATCTCGCGAAAATCCTTTCCAAAAAAATATAGAAATTGCGAATTAAATAATTTTGTCTATCGTTAAAGCCAAAGCCGTGCGCGGTGTGAACAATTTTTGGACGTTTACAAATCAGCTTTGCCGCCGCTCTGCCTAAAATGCCGGCTTTAGAAGAATTTGTATGAATAATATCGGGGCGGATATTGCGTAAAATCGTTAAAATTTCTAAAAAAGCGAAAAAATCTTTAAACGGCCGTATTTGCCGCTGGAGATTTTTGATAAAAAAAATATTTTTTATACGCTGTCTTGCATACTCGTCGAAATAGCCGCCTTCGCCGCAGAGCAGAAAAGTTTCAAATTTATTTTTGTCCAAATTTTCCGCGCTGTAAAGCACGCTTTTCTGCGCGCCGCCAAGCTCGAGTTTGGTTATTATAAAAACTATTTTTGTTCTGTCCATTCTTTCGATATATGCAGGTTCGGATAATAATATTTGAGTATTTCCCGCGCGGTTTTATTTTCACGGGCCATACCCGCCGCGCCGTCTATGCATAAACCTTTGCCTAGTCCGGTGTCGGTTCCGATAAATAGAAATTCTTTTATTTTTCCTCCTTTGCTAAAAGGTATCATATAAAAGAAATCGGATCTTAAAGTGCCGGAAGCTAAAACAAAATTCGCTTCTTCAAACGGCAAAATAACGCTGTTTTTAGGGCCTGTAAACCGCATTTTTAAAATTCTTCCGTATGGGGAAATTTCCGCCGGTTCGATGTATTTTAATTTGCCTATTTGCGGATACTTTTGCTTTAACCTGCTTTCCACGTCCGCCGCGGGGAAAGAATAAATCCATTTAATTGACGCCCATAAAGTATTATCCTGCGGAGCGGAAATAAGATCTTTTTGAGGATTTGATATCATAAACTTAAATACGTTTGACGGAGAATATCCGTAATTTATTTTTTCTTTCGTGTTCTTTATTCCGTCTTCGCTTACGGCAGAGCAAGAGCGGTATATTGCCGGCGCGGCAAGGCCGCCTTTGCCGTCGTTTATAAGTATCTCGCCCTTTGTGTTTTTGACGGCATTATCTGCGGCTTCAGACTGCATGCTTACTCCTTCGTAGCGGAAAGCGCGGGAATTATCCGCAATATCAAAATTGCCAAACGACGTATTTTTAATTTTGGATATCAGCCGAGTGCGCATAACTATTGCGGCGGCTTCTAAAGCGGACGGGTCTTTTACGCCGCGCGTTACGGAAAGCAAAACGGAAGGCAGTATATCCTCAAGATTAGTATAATTTATAAGTTTCATACCGTTTTGCCCGGGTATTACGAGTATGCTGCCTTTTAGTTCCTTATCGCCTGTATTTGCGGCGAAAATATTATTCGCCTTTACGTCTCTTATAAGAATGCTGTAGCCTTCTTTATCAAGATCAATTATAAACGGATTTTTTGTAGAAAAATCAGCGGTATTCCATTTATTTTGTATGTGCACGCCTTGATTTTCTTTATCGTAGACAACGGTTTTCGGGGTGAAAGCGCCGCCGCTCATAACTTTGCCCAGCTTTTCGTCTTTTATATTGAACGGAGATGAAGACATAAAAACAAAACTTTCTATTTCCGCAAGATTTTCATCCGAATATTGCGAAAATAATCCCACGCGCAGCGGTATTGATTGCGAAACAAAAGGCTTTTTATTAATAATCCCGTTAAGACGCACATAAAATAAATAGTCCCTGGGGTCTGCTTTGAAATTTTTTGAAAACTCATTTAATTTTTTTTCAATTTGCAAATCTTCGGGGTTAAGTATAAATATGCTTGCGTAAGTTTGCCATGCGTTTACAAACTCTTTGAGTTTTTCTTGAACAACAGCGCTGTATTTTTGGGCCGTATAATTATTATTATCGTGTCTTAGAGCCTGTTCAAAAAAAGTTTGGGCTATTTTATAATCGCCGCCGGCAAATACTTCGCGCCCCATAAGATATGCCGTGTGCGATATGGCGTAGGGATTGCTTGAATATAAATTTTGCAATATCTCTATTGCGTCTTTTTGCTTTCCGGCTAAGAAAAAGCCTTGCGCTAAAGCAAGTTTAGCGGAAGAGAGATATTCAAAATCCGCGGTTAAAAAAAGAATTTTATCATATTCTTTTTTTGCTTTTCTTATTTCGCCCTGCGCGGCTAAAATCCATATTTTGACAAGTTGGTAAAAAGGATTTTTCTTGTCAAGTTCCGCCGCTTGGTTTATATAATTTAAAGCTTTTTTATAATCGCCGGCAGATAAACTTATTACCGCAATATCGCCTGCTGCGCGCGCGGAAGTTTCATCGTCTTGCGCTGATATTATGGCGTCTTCATATTTTTCGCGGGCTAAGGCGCTGTCGCCGGCCGCATACGCGGCGGCCGCTTCGGACGAAGCGGGATTTAATGTATAGTCCATCACGCTTTTTCTTATGATATTTTCGTTAAGTTTCACGTCCGGCAGGCGTACTACGCCCAAAAGATTTGATTCCTGATCCGTTGAATTTTGCGCAATTTGCGGCGAATTGTCTTGCCCTGCGGCAAGATTGAATTTTTCCAAATCGGCATGTTTCTGATAAGAAGAATCGACGGGAAGCTCGGTTTTTCTTTCGTTAAGTTCGGCGAAACTTTGCGCTTGCGCTACAAACGGAAATAACATTAACAAAAATATTTTAAAGCTGAAATTAATAATTCTCATACTTCTATTATATAAAACAAAAAGTTATTATTGCGAATGAAGTAAATTCCGCCAGAATAAAGAACATTTGTAGTATACTTTTTCATTACTATTTGGAGTAGCGGAATAATATACTGGTCTTGTTGCACAATTAGGTAAAGAAGCTGCCCAAAGCACAACACAAACCATAACAGCCCTCCAACTATTCTCTAAACTGCGTATTTTGGCAATCCCAGCTTGTTAAATCTATTTATTAAACTTACCCTTATACACTGTTCCCTATACTGCCCCTCTTCTCTGCGAGATTTTAGATTACTCCCAAATATCCTCTTTAATCGGTAAAAGCTATTTTCCACTATACTCCTGCGATTATATCCTACTTCTTTTTTCCATTCCTCTACTCCCATCTCTTCACATCTGCGTATTACCTCATTGCGCTACGCCCGCTTTGCCTTATCGTATATCTGGTAGTGATACATGTTTATATGTTCAGCAGCATTCCTATGAAGCGGCGCTATAAACTCTATTCCATGTTCTTTTGCCATTTTGCTTAATCCTATTACAATATTTTACTTCCATTTTCTTCATTCGACGCGATAACGTAGTGTAATCCGGCAGCTGCCGCTTAACTCCCATATTCAACAGTACATTACCCGCAAAACCGCTGCTCCGGCGCAGCGGCAGGCGAAATAGTTCCCTTAATGTTAATATAAGTTCGATTAAGCTCTCTCTATACACTTGCCGATGACCCGCTTTATGTGTTTTGCGAGA
>JAIRMX010000216.1 GCA_031258375.1 Elusimicrobiota bacterium
CATATCGCCAACAACAAAATTCCCTGCCAAAAACGACGGCAATAAATATTTAAGGCAATATCTTAAAACTTTTTTATCCATTCTGAATTTTGATATTTGCTTTGCGCAAGCGCGTAAACCTCGTTAAGCAAGGCGTTGCCGAGCTGTTGAATATCACAAGAAGTATTGAAATATTTAAGTACGGCTTTTTGAAGAATTTTTTTATACTTATTTTTCCGGCGCGCGCCGGCAAGCTGTAAACTGCCCTGATATAAAACCGCGTTTCCAAAACGTCTTATTGCGCCGCCCAGAACTTTTGCTCCGTCTGCGGAAAGCAAATCGTCCGCTACGGGATTTGTAAAGCAATTTGACGATATCCCGTTAGGCGCCGGACGATAATCCCCCGTTTTATCATAAGCGCCGAGCGTAAGGCCGTTTTTTGAAAATTCGTTTTTTATAATATCGTGCAGGCTTGAATAAATTTCGGAAGGTTTAACCGAACCTTCGCGAACAAAAAATAAGGAAAACGTCAAATCGTCCTTATGCAGGACAACGCCGCCGCCGGTTGAACGCCTTGTGTATTTTGTTATGCCGGAAGCGTTAATTTGTTCCCGCGCGGAATGTTCAAACTGCGCGTAGCCGAAAGTGGCCGCAGACTCGCTTTCTTTCCAATTAAAAAACCGCGCCATACAAATATTTTGCCGCATATTTTCGCTTATCAGCAATTCGTCCGCGGCCATTTGAGAATATACGTCCAAAGGCGGAGTTTCAATAAAGATACAATTTTTCATTTCCAATTTGACCTTCTCTTTTATATAAAATAATTATACTAAAGTTCAATAATTGCCTGCTCACTCCTACGTTGCGCGTTAACTCCCATACCCGCTTTAGCTTTGGATGCTGCCCCGCTTTGATTAGTTCATGTTATCTCATCGTGTACTTTAACAGCTTTATACGTTAGCGCTCAATAGTGCGATCATAACCGAATATATTTTGCGGCATCGTTGACATCCATAAGTTTTTTACCTACCTTTATTTTTACTTATTTTTGTCAACAAATTAAAAAAATTACACAGACTGTATAGTTTTCTTAATTCGTTTACAAATTAAGGGTTCTATACATACGAAAATTTCAGACAGGGATATTAACCGTCGCATGGCTTTTAATCCTTCCGTAGAATCTACTAATTTTGTATATTTTAATATAGGCTTATCTTTGGAATTATAACAAATGACATCTATAGAACAAATTCTGGGAACTTTAAACCCCAAACAACTTGAAGCCGTTATGTATAACGGCGGGCCGTGTCTTATAATTGCCGGCGCAGGCACGGGCAAAACAAAAACGCTTACCTGTAAAATAGCAAAATTGATTTACGACGGCGTAAGTCCTTCGCGTATTTTGGCCGTTACTTTTACAAATAAAGCCGCTAGAGAAATGCGGGAAAGAATTGAAGAAATAACGCCCGCAAACGCAGGCCGCGTTTGGATGCACACCTTCCATTCTTTTGCAGTGCGTATGCTCAGAGCAAACTCAGAAGCCGCAAATCTCGCCCGCGATTTTATTATTTACGACGAAACCGAACAAAAAAAAATAGTTTCGCTCGTGCTTGACGAAATGGGATTTAAAGAAGCAAAAAAAGAAGCGGGCTATTATGTAGGCGAAATATCGCGCGCAAAAGACGATATGCTTGATCCGCAGTCTTTTGCCGCGGCTGCCGCAGCGGCGCATAATCCGCGCAAGCAACAGGCGGCAGAGGTTTACCGCAGATATCAGCAAAAACTTATTTCCGCCGGAGCCTTGGATTTTGGCGATTTATTAATAAGAGCCGTTGAACTTTTAAAAAACAATCAAACCGTGCGCGAATATTACCAAGATTACTTCCGCTATATTTTGGCAGATGAATATCAGGATACAAATCACACGCAGTATACGCTTATTAAAATACTTGCCGAAAAACACCGCAATTTATGCGTTGTCGGAGATCCGGATCAGTCTATCTATTCATGGCGCGGCGCGGATATTCGCAATATTCTTGAATTTGAACGGGATTTTAAAAATGCAAAAATCATCACGCTCGAGCAGAATTACCGATCAACGCAAATTATTTTGGACGCTTCAAATAAATTAATCAAAAAAAATAAAAACCGGCATGAAAAGACCTTATTCAGCGAAGTAAAATCCGGAGACCCTATCCGCGTGCGCGAACTTGCTACGGAAGGAGAAGAAGCCCGCTGGACCGCCAATCAAATACAAATTTTGATTGAAGAAGACGGTGTAAATTTAGACGATGTCGCCATATTTTACCGAACAAACGCGCAGTCAAGAAATTTTGAAGACACTTTCCGGCGTTATCAAATTCCTTATCGATTAATCGGCTCCGTGCGGTTTTACGAGAGAAAAGAAATTAAAGATGTTCTCGCCTATGCAAAACTTTTGGTAAATCCAAACGATACCGTAAGTCTTTTGCGCGTCATAAATACTCCGCGGCGCGCCATAGGAGAAAGCGCGCAGGAAATATTGACAAATTACGCCGCTAAAAATAACGATTCGCTGTTTAAAACTCTTCAAAACAATCTATTTATTGAAGAATTAAAGCCGACGGCGCGGCGCGGCATAAAAGAATTTGTAGATTTAATTGAAAGTTTAACCTTAGAAAGCAAAACAATACTGCCCTCAGAAATATTCACAAAAATTTTAGAACTTTCCGGATATAAGCACAGTATCGAAAAAGAACTTGAAAAAGACCCCGAAGCAGCAAGCCGTATGGGAAATTTAAACGAACTTGTAAACGCCGTTAAAGAATATGAAGAACGCTGTTTTAAAGAAGATACGGAGCCCATTCTTTCCGGCTATTTGCAGGAAGTATCTCTCGTAAGCGGCGATGAAGAAAGTTCGGGCGCGCAAAACGGCGCGGTTACGCTTATGACGGCGCATCTGGCTAAGGGCCTTGAATTTCCGGTAGTTTTTGTGACGGGTTTGGAAGAGGGCTTATTCCCGCTGACCGGCAAAGACGACGACGATATTGAAGAGGAAAGGCGGCTTTGCTACGTGGCCATGACGCGCGCAAAAAAAACATTGAATATGTGCTACAGCGCAACGCGCCGAATATTTGGCAAAACTTACGCAAATTTGGCTTCGCGCTTTTTATTTGACAGCGGGCTTATGCAAGTTCCATCCCGCGCGTACGAAAGCATTGAGCGCCGCGAAATTACTTCAAAGCGCGGTTTTTGGGGCAGTCAGGACAGGTGGACAAGCAGAAACAGCGTTTCTTACGATAATTCCAAAAATTATCCAAATATGAAGACGGATTTCTCAAAACACGGCCAAGCGGAAAACTTTCCGAAATATTCCGCAGCGACAAACGCCGCTTCTTTTAGCGACGCCGAAAAACTTCCCGTACAAAGCACTGCGGCGGGCGGCGTTTCTATCGGCAGCCGCGTCAGGCACGGGGTTTTCGGCGAAGGTAAAATAACGCTTATCAGCGGCAGCGGCGAAGGGGCAAAAATTACCGTGGTTTTCAATAATGGCACAAAACGCGTTTTTATGTTAAGATACGCCCCGCTGGAAGTTTTGTAATTCCATTTACTAATATTGTCAGATAAATTTAATATAACAAAAAATATAACAGCCAAATCTCAACGACTAATGATTTAATTGTGTCAGCTGGCGAGCAAATGAAAGGCGCGCGCAGAATTTTTGTCAGATATTCCGTCGCGGAACCATTGCTGCGTATACTTGTGGAAGGCGAAGACGAAAAGCGGGTTGAGGAAATTGCGCAAAAAGTATCTGATTTTTATATCAAAATTTAATATTTTAATATAGAAAGGTTTTAGTTTATGCTTATGTACTGTTCATTCGCTTTAAACTAAAACCTTTCTGTCGTTGCTTTATTCTTTGAGTTAAGTTATTTATTAATACTTGGGTCTTGCGCCGCTTTACAGAAACTTTCAAGGCATTTTTTTAGGAACTTTGAAAGATTGCTCTGCGGCTTAGCGGGTTTTTGAATACCTTTTCCTTTTAGCCACGCTTCCACTGTCGCTACTTTTTCGTCCGCCTCTATTACTTCCCCATTAAAAAGAGCCAATGTTTCCACGCAAGGAATGTTGAGGGCTTCTTTGTCTTGCGGACAAAAGAACGCGTAAGGCATTTGCTTTACATAGGCGTTTACAATCGCGTTATATCGCTCATAATCGCCCCCTATCCAATTCAGATTATATAGCTCTTGTTTTGGATAGACATAATGTTTACCATATTTATCAACATAAGAGCCGGTTTCTTTAGCTTTATTAATGCCGTCCAAAAAGCTTTCAATACGCTTCAGCTCTTGTTTCTCCGCCATTTTGGCAGCAATAGCTTTTTGATTAGCCATTTGTTCCTTGTACTCTCTTTTCGTCCGCAATGCGGCTGGGGAGTGATAGGCACTCTCATAGAACGTTTGTTGCGCAAAGGCAAGCGGCGTAAAAAGCGCAACCGCAGTAAACATCATTACTGTTTTCTTCATATGTTTTATCCTTATTTTTAAATTGCTTTATAATAAAAAACGGCTGTCATATTTGAGTTGGAAATGAAGAACCCAAAATATAGCAGCCGTGGTTTACCGCCTTTCGGCGGTAAACGCTCGGCACAAAGCGACTTGGGAGCTACCCTTATCGTTTTATGCCTGATAACGAGCTGCTTTTGGTTCATTTCCAAACTTTTGATTTCTCAAAAGCTCTTCCCTTGCGGGATTCCAAAAACAGAATCAAATTTTCCAATACTACAACCGCTTTACTCCAACTGCTTATTAATATTATGCGACATAAATCCCAAGAACGCAAGGGGCCAAAGGTCCCTTTTTAAAAATAAGCCCTTTCGTCCGCAATAGCGAACCCGGCAAGCGCGCGGCGCAGTAATATGAGTTTAAAGAGGGAAATACAAATATGCCCGTTTGAATTTTTAGGCGGACGTATTGTTTAAGAGCCAGCTTTGAGTCTGTTTAAAAGTACGTCGGATAAACCTTTTTTTGCCATCTTTCTTTGCGTGGTTTCCATATCGTAAGGCACGCGCAAAAGGCGAAATGTGCGTTGCCTTTCGTCAAATACGCCAAACGACGCCATATTATTTGCGTCTCGCGGCTGGCCTATCGAACCCGGATTTATTATATAGCGCGTGCCCGTCGTCATTTTTATCGTTACGTCACTGCCGGTAAAAACGTTAATTCGCGGCGACAAATTATCTTTACGGCTCATAATAAACGGAATATGGCTGTGTCCCACAAAACATACCTGCCCCGACCATTTGTCAAGATTTAAAAGAAATTGTTCCGACGAAAGCAAATAATCGCGGAAAGGATTCAAAAAAGAGCCGTGCACCAAGGCGAAATCTTTGCCGTGATACTGCTCCGCAAAGCTTTTAATAAATTTTAGGGATTTATCGCTTAAGTTTTTATTTGCAAATTTTATTGAATCTATTGCAAAATCGCTGAACCAGTAAAAAAAGCTGTGTTCAAACAGGCTCTTATCGTGATTGCCCATCACAGCGATAAGATTTTTCAGTTTGCCGAGCGCGCGGGCGCAAAGCTCCGGATCGGGGCCGTATCCCACCAAATCTCCGCAAAAAATATAAGCGTCGACGTTTAATTCGCGCAATTTTTTAAGCGCGGCGGACAGGGCTTCGTAATTAGAATGTATATCGGCCATCACGGCGTATTTCATAAGAACACCTTTTTCTTATGGATATTATATCACTTTTTAGCCGGCCGTAAAAACATTGCCTAAATACGACAAATACAAAGTATTGTGGGACAAAGAAATTATTTTGCGCCGCTGATAAAACAACAAATACCGAACGATACCAATTCCGGCAAAGATTAAATCTTAATATAAAATTGCGCGGGGAATCAATTCATTTTATAGAATTGGCCCGGATAGTGAGGCACGCCGCCAGCCGCCATAATCAGTTTAATGTCATTGCCTCAAGGTTTTTTCCTCTCCCTAGAGGGGATGTGTAGTTCACTTAATTCGTTGACAGGTTTTACTATATTCTAATGGCGTCTTATTTCCTATTGCTTGATGCGGCCTATGCTCATTATAATAAATTATATACTTCAACAATTCT
>JAIRMX010000217.1 GCA_031258375.1 Elusimicrobiota bacterium
CAAAAGAAGTTTCGCAGACTACGCAAATGCTTATGCACGCGGAATTCGATCCGGATAAAGGCGAAAACGGCGGCACGGTCGTATATATGGGAATTGACCCGCTTACTTATCCCCTTATGAAACCTTATCTTAAATTCAAACAGGGAAAATGGTTTAACGGCGATAATTCCGCAGACGAAATCGTTTTAGGTTACGAAGCCGCGGAACTTGAGCAGCGCGAAGTCGGAGACTTAATGCTGCTGCCCGGAAGCGACGCGGAATATAAAGTAGTCGGCATTTTAAACCGCACGGGAACGCAGGACGACGGAATGATATTTCTCCCGCTCAAAAGCGTTCAGGAAACTTTTGATAAGCGCGGGCTGATTACTATGCTCGGCATACAATTAAAAAGAGACGCCGACGCAGCCGCCTTTGAAGAAGAATTATATAAACTTCCCGACGTTCAGGTTGTTTCTATGGCTCAAGTAAAAAATACTATTATGGGTCTTGTATCAAGCGCAAAAGTTATCGTGTTTGCAATAGCCTTTATAGCTTTCCTTATAGCGATGTCGGGCGTTTTGAATACTGTTCTTATGTCGGTATTTGAAAGATTTCAGGAAATAGGCATTTTAAAAAGTATGGGCGCGCTGCCCAAAGATATTTTTAAAATGATTCTGACGGAAACAACTTTGCTTTGCGCTGGCGGAGGTTTGTGCGGCATTTTGCTTGCTTACGCGTTTTGCGGCATATCCGAATCCGCCGTGCGTTATTTTTTGCCTTTTGCGCCTGCGGGAAATATTATAATAATAGATGTCAAAATAATAATTTCCTCTTTTTTCATTATCACGGCAACAGGCATAGCCGGCGGAATATATCCCGCTTTTAGAGCCGCAAACATACGTCCTTTAGACAGCATAAGGAGCGATTCTTTATGAGCAAAATAATCGAAGCTGAAAATCTTACGAAAATTTACGAGCGCGGCGCGGAGAAAATTTACGCCCTTAACAACGCGGCTTTCAGTATAAACAAAGGCGAAATCGTCTCCGTTACCGGGCCGTCCGGCTCGGGCAAAACGACGCTTGTAAACGTTTTGGGATGTCTTGATAATCCGACAAAAGGTTCGTTGAAAATAGAGGGACGTCAAATATTCGACGGGAATATTAATCTCTCCGAAGCGGAACTAACGCGGATAAGAAGAAATATTTTCGGATATGTGTTTCAAAAATTTTTCCTTATACCCACTTTAACCGTAAAGGAAAATATTTTGCTGCCGTCGGTATTCCAGCCGGAGTTAAAAACGGAAGATAAAAACTTAAAGCGTATTATGGAAAGTTTGGGTATAGAAAAACGTAAAGACCATTTGCCCGGGCAGCTTTCCGGCGGAGAAATGCAGCGCGTGGCGCTTGCGCGCGCGCTCATAAATAATCCTTCCGTGTTGATAGCCGACGAACCCACCGGGAATCTGGACAGTAAACGTTCGGACGAAATTAAAGACTTGCTTGTAAATCTGAACAAAAATCGCGGCATTACGATTATTCTCGTAACGCATAATCCGCAGCTTGCGCAAATAGGAAACAGCTTTATAGAACTGCGCGACGGGAAAGTAATCTGAGCAATAGTTGAAAATTTATTTTTTGCTTCTATGGACTACAACAAAATTGGCCTAATATGCAAAAAAGTTGGCAATTAATTATTTTTGACAATAAATCCAATCAATTTAATATTTCTATTTTGCTTGAACCTGCAATGTCTGTTTACTTTTTTTCTAAAGTACGTAAAATACCTGTCATAAGCATTTTTTGTGTTGGGTATTTTAAACTTTCAAAGGTCTTGTACGTAACTCTTTTAACGCAACATACATAGCGTTAAAACTATCGTAATCATACTTTAAAAAATCTTTAATTTCACAGCCGCAAAGCGTTTGCGGGCGTTTGATTGTTTGTTTTTGGTGGAACTGGCAGTACTGCAGCGGAGTGTTTGGATAACGCGCTCTTTTGATAACTGCTCAACTGTCTCCGCATTTCCCTGCTGATAGTACAAATTGACGCCGTGCACTATATATTGTAAAGACGCAGAAAGTAGTTCTATTGTGATAGATAAAACATATCTCAAAAAGTTTATCAAAGACAATAATAAATTATCCTCTTTAATCCATAATAAACGTGGTTATTAAGCAACCAATTGTAAATTAAGCTACCTATGGAAACTCTCCATCCGCTGATTTTAACATTGTTCCAATTTTAATAATCATTTGCAAATTATAATAAGCCGTGCGGCAAAGTTTGCCGTCCGTCACCCGATATGTAAGAATTGGCGAAACCAGTTTTTCGTCTAATTCGCCGTTATTGAAAGTCTTCTTTAACTTTTTATTTATGGCAGGAACGCCAACGCCAAACATCTTGGACATTTTTTTATTACGCGTTAAAGTATCATTGACGTTTCTGAGAATAGCGATTTCCAAACATTTACTATTTTTTTATAGCATCTTCAACAATGAGTTCTAAAACTAAACAGATCTCATCAATTATTTAAGTAATCTCGCCAAGTCCCCATTTTTCATATCCGCTATATTATAAAGGTTATCTAAGATATCAAAAGTTTCTTTCAGATTTCGTTTTGCACTATTCCAACCGGCTCCGTCTGTAATCCAGATGAACTTAAAGTTCTTGATATTTTTTGAAGCATTAGCAATTTCCTTATAACTTCGTGCGGTTTCATTTAGTTTAGATCCTCCGCCAGAGTAAAAATTAACCTCAATCCCGTAAATTGTATTGCCTTTTTTAATCATGAAATCAAATCTTTTACCGGCCTGTCCATTATTTGTTATAGGTGATAAATCAAGTCCGAAACGTTTTTCTAAATCTTGAGTATAAACTTCCGTTTCATATTTTATTTTATTATTGTCAAAATAATCACTGACAATTTTCGACATTAAATTACCGCCGCGATTTTTGCGTGCGTTAGTGTCTAAACCAACTTCAATGCCAACAACATAATCATACAGGTTTTTGATTTTGCGATTTTCCATTAGATCAAATAACCCAACATTTTCCATAAATTCGACATATTTGTTTGTGTCAGCGACAAAACTTGTTTTTGCAATTCTTTCGGAAAATTCGAAAATACCTTCAATTTGTTTTACCTCTGAACCGCGAACTGCAATTAAAAACGGAACGCATTTTAGACATTCAGGATATTTTTTAATAATAGTTACAAAATCATTTTTAATATTTGTTGAACCAATGAGTGAGTTTAATATATTCAACTCAACTTTGATATTGTTGGCGTTTTTCAAAACTTTATCAAAATCTACCCAGTACGAAAAGGTTCTGTTGGTATTTTGAAAAGTTGAAAGCCATTTATTGAAATCTCTACTCATTCTTTAGCTCCTTGTATCTTTTAATCGATAAATCCAAGTAATCCTTTTCTATATCTATACCAATGAACTTGCGGCCGTACTTCACGGCAGCAATGCCGGTTGTTGAACTACCCGTAAATGGGTCCAAAATAACATCACCTTTATTGCTCGCCGCCAGAACAATGCGCTCCAAAAGTTTAAATGATTTTTGCGTTGGGTGTTTGCCAAAAGTTTTTTCTTCGGGACGTGGCGTAGCAATAGACCAAACACTTCGCATTTGCTTGTTCGAACTTTTCAAAAAATCTTCCGAGAAATTACCGTCTTTCATCGCCTTATAGTTAAAAGTGTGTTTCTCTTTCTCGTCTTTTCTTGCCCAAATAAGCGTTTCGTGGCTCGCTGTGAAGTAACGACATGACAAGTTAGGCGATGCGTTTGGTTTATACCAAGCAATATCATTTAAGATTTTATAGCCAAGTCTCTGCAAGGCGTAACCACACTGATAAATTGAGTGGTAAGTCCCGCTAACCCAAATGGTTCCATTTGGCTTCAATACTCGACGACACGTTTCAATCCATTGTGTATGGAATGAAAAATCGTTTTTAACGCCTTTGCTTTCGTCCCATTTCCCTTTATTGACCGAAACACGCTTGCCAGCATGAACCGAAAAGCCGCCGTTGCTTAAATTGTACGGCGGATCGGCAAAAATCATATCTATTGAATCTTCAGGTATTTGTTTTAAGAAGTCGATACAATTTTCTTTGAATAAAACAAAATCAGGCGACTTATAGTATGCCTTTCCAAGTAAAATTTGATTTAACACTTTAGCCATATACAAACATTGTATCATAGTTTCGCGAAGCAATAAGTCAGCATTTCCTATCTTTTTCATATTAAAATACTCAAATTGCCTCGCAATTTTATCAAAAAGAAAATATATCAACGACCGGCGCGAGCTCGCTAACGCGGCCTTGATAACGACGGCCATTTTAAACGTAAACAGGCCTAAAAATAAGCGGGCGTATAAGATTGAGGATATTATCGGCAGAGACGTCAACGAAGAAGTAATCAAAGAAATAGATATGGCGGACTTAATAAAAAGACTGCACGGACGAAAAGGACGATAAGCGGATTATTTTTTAAGCTCGCGAAGTCTGTCCCGCTCGTCGAGATATACGAGAATAGCCTCTATCATGCCGATACACGGGATAACAATAAAGCGGAAGAGCAAGGCAACAAGCAGAATTATTAAAAGCGCTATAAACAACCAATTAAAAATTGTTTGCATACCGTAATAATATAAAAAAAAGAGGGAAAAGTAAATGGAAGCCGCAAGCCTAAGAATAGTTCTAAGCGCGAATATTTCAGAGTTCGAAAAAAGTATGCATAAAATCGAACGGGATTTTGCCAATATTACAAAAAAAGCCGAGACGTTTAGCAAAGTCGGCGCGGTAATTACCGGAGCCTTCGCCCTTGCCGTAAAAAGTTATGCTGCCGCCGGCGACGCGGCGGCAAAGATGTCCGGCGAGAACCGGACTTGCCGTTGAATCCGTGCAGGAATTAAAATATGCGGCAGATTTGAGCGGCACAAGCATAGAAGGAAGGAGTAGAGCCGAATTTTTAAGTACAATATATTGGTTACAGCAAACAGGGCATAGTCTCCGCTCTTTTTTAATCGCTGTCAACTATCCGCTCGTTTGTCCGGCTGGAAAATGCGGCGGGTAAAAATACTAACTGCTATCATGAGCAACGATGCCGCATAAAACGGAACATACGCGCTGCGACCGATATACTCAAAGACAAAACCATAAACGAACTGCCCAATTGGATTGGTACACATGCACACGCATAAAACGCACGAGATTACCTTGCCGATTAAATTCTCAGGCGTTAAGTGTTGAAAATATGTCATCATCTGAATTTGAAACACGGTAGACAATGCCACCAACAATCCGCCGCCAATTGCCAGAACAATATATATCGCTGTCGCAGACGAGAATAGGTGCAAGGCAACCCCGCCCATTAAAATTGACAGCGCGCACCCCGACAATAGAAACGGACTTGCGGCGAGTTTCAGATTATTTGACAAAGCGCCCGCGCACACGCCGCCCAATACCGCGCCCGCGCCCATTACGCCTTGCGCATATCCATAAAGACGGTTGGCAGTGTTTGTCTCAAAGTCCAATCGCTGAGTAAAAATTACGGGAACTCCGATTAGAATCAACGTAGTCAGTAACAAATTGACAGAAGCCACAATACATGACATTTGCCATATTGCGGGTTTTTCTTTAAATATAAATCGAAAGCTCTCCCTAATATCGCCAAGGGCGACTGCCAATATATTGCCTTTCGCGGATATTTTGGTATGCGGCATATGTATAAAGATTTCCATCACTGCCGACACAAAGAAGCAAACAATGCTTACGTACAAAATTGGCGGAAGGCCAAAGATAGAAAACGCGATTCCGCCGAGTACCGGTCCCGCAACGGAAGCCGTGGAGCCGATTAAATCAATGACAGAGTTTGCTTTCATCATATATTCTTCATCCACAAGAACGGGTACGCTTGCCTTGACGGCAGGCTGATAGGCGCCTTGTATACCGAATAGAATAATCATCGTAACAGTCATAAGCGGCACAATGTCAATCTTTCCGTAGAGCAAGCAAAACATAACAATAAGCGCCGCTGTGGCGAAGTCCAGTATCACCATAATGTTGCGTTTATTGAAACGGTCGGCAATGATGCCGCCAATGGGAAACAACAGAAGCATAGGGATAAATGAACAGGCTGCGACTACCCCGAACAGCGCGGACGAACCTGTCTGGTTAAGCAGGTAAAGCGGCAGGGCGTAGCGGAGCATTTGATTGCCGAATATCGAGATAATCTGTCCTGTGCCAACGAGAACAAAATCTCTCGAAAATATTGTTTTTTTACGCACGGTTATCTCTTCTCTTTTTTAGAAAGTTTTGATGATATTTTAATGTATCGTCTGCTTTAGCCGCGTCATAGTTAACGTGTTCTTCAATACCTTCTTGCTCACTGCCGTCAAAGCGATATAATTTTTTTAGAAATTCGCATAATTTTTCTAAATCTTCCGTTGTAAATTCACGGAATATATCCGCTAAAAATTCGTCCAGCAGTTTGGAACATAACCTCAAAGCCCGGTGTCCCTCCTTTGTAATTGAGACATTAACCGCGCGTTTATCCCGTTCATTTCGCGCGACGGACAAATATTTTTTCTTTTCCAAAGCGTCAACAATTTGCTTTGCGCTTTGTTTGGTGGTTCCCAACTGCCGCGCTATATGATTAATCGTTGCCTTTCCGTCAGGCGCATGGAAAATTGTCGGTATTGCAAGCATTTGACGAACGGTTAAATCCTCCAAATACTTGTCGCCATGCATTTGCAGCTTGTTGGTTACGGCAAACCACGCCATAATAGCCTGCTGCGCAAAAAACAAATCTCTTGCTATATCCATAAGATATGCCTCCTTTCATTTAGACATCATACTGTCTATTTAACAGTATAGCACGTTATGTTTATATTGTCAATATACTGTCTAATCTTATTTTTCTAAATTATTAACTGTACTCAAAGCGCATTCCGTTCTGCATCAGTAGCCCGATTTTTATTTGAAAATGGCGTAAAAATCAAAGGCCGCCGACCAAAAAGAGTTGCGCCGAAATTTTACGGCAGTAAAAGGCAAGCATAAAGTAGATAAACGCGGGCAAGGCCGTGTTGCGTTTGTAGCTTATACTTACAAAAAGGCGTATAAGGATAAATAACGGGTGTGTCCAAAGTGTGTCTATAAAACTGTCAGTTTGTTGCCTTTATATTCTTTTGTTTACAAAAAACAAACCGGTTTTTACGATGAAGAATTCATTAAAAATGCCCCGCAAGGGATTTGAACCCATATCACCGGTTCCGAAGACCGGTACTCTATCCAGTTGAGCTAACGGGGCGTATAAATATTTTAACATTTTTTAAATTATGTCCCCGAAAATAAATTTTGAACGCAATCTGTCGGAGATAAAAAAGCCTCTCCGACTTTAAAACAGAGAGGCAAAGAATTATCGTTATTTATCAACGACGGCCGATTATTATTACGCTATTTTACTTCTCTCAACTTAGCAGAGAAATGCGCAAGAGCCTGCGGCGCCCAACTTACCGCAATACCCTTAATATCTTTTTTATTTTTTGCTATGTGCGCCATAACTTCTATCACATAGTCAAAATGCGATTTTGTATAAACCCTGCGCGGTATCGCAAGACGCACAAGTTCCATATCCGCCGCCATCCACTTGCCTTTTGCGTCGCGTTTGCCAAACATAAGCGTACCTATTTCGACCGTTCTGATGCCGCCCATTTTATACATATGGCATACTAAGCTTTGCGCGGGGAAATTTTCCTGTTTAAAATCAGGAAGGAATTTTTTTACGTCAATATAAACCGCATGCCCGCCGGGCGGATTTATTATCGGCACGCCGGCTTTAAGCAAACCCTCGCCTAAATAACGCGTGCTTTCAAGTCTGTAATTAAGATAATTTTCATCAAGGCCTTCTATTAAACCACTGGCCAAAGCTTCCATATCGCGCCCCGACATGCCGCCATAATTAAGAAAACCCTCGCCTAAAATAAGCGCCTCGCGCGATTTTTGCGTCCACGTCGTATCTTCGCGAAAGGCCAAAAAACCGCCCATATTTACCAGAGCGTCTTTTTTGGAGCTCATCCACGCGCCCTGTGCGTAAGAAAACATTTCCTGAGCGATTTGCAGCGGCGTTTTATTTGCATAGCCTTTCTCCCGCTGTTTGATAAAACAGGCGTTTTCGGCAAATCTGGCGCAATCTAAAAACATAGGTATCCCCGCGGCTTTGCATATTGCGGAAGTTTCTCTTATATTTGCCATACTCGCCGGTTGCCCGCCCATAGTATTGTTTGTGACTGTCATAATCACAAGCGAAATATTTTTGGCTCCGCGTTCTTTTATAACCTTTTTGAGTTTTGCAATATCAATATTGCCTTTAAACGGAGCGGCTTTGCCAAATTCGTAAGCTTCCTTTACAGGAATATCAAGCGCTTCCATTTTATTGGCTTCAACATTTGCGCGCGTTGTGTCAAAATGCGCGTTTGAAACTATCGTCTGAGCGGGTTTAGTCGAGGCTATAACGCCCATCAAGATTCTTTCCGCCGCGCGTCCCTGATGCACTGGTATTACGTATTTACAGCCCGTAATTAAAGTAATAACGTCGCGCAGACGGTAAAAACTTTTTGCGCCTGCATAAGATTCGTCGCCGCTCATCATAGCGCCCCACTGCGTTTGGGACATTGCGCCGGTACCGGAATCTGTGAGAAAATCTATCGTTACTTTTTCCGCGGGAATATTGAAAGGATTATAAAAGGCTTTTTTGAGAGCCTCAAGTCTCTGCGCGTAGGTCGTAACGGCAACGGGCTCCGTCATTTTTATTTTAAACGGCTCAAATTTGGTTTTCCAGTTGATCTCTTTCATAACTTTGCAATTTGCTCCTTAATAATTTTTACCTCTTTTAGAATATTATAACATAAGTGAAATCTATGTATCTTAAGATATTTCGGGCATTCTCAAATGAAACGCGTACGGAAAGTAGGACACGACGTATCATAACCCGATATTAAACTGTTTCCAACATGCTGTTAGATC
>JAIRMX010000237.1 GCA_031258375.1 Elusimicrobiota bacterium
ATATCTCTTCAACATCTCTTTTACTTGCTCGCAAGCGTATCTCTTATGTAGCTGCTCCATATTCTTATCTCCTTTTGTTTTTTAGTTCAAGCTATATATTTTAACAGTTCGCTTTTGAATTTTAAATCCTTTAAAATACGGTTCGCTTTTGATTTTTAAATGACAAATATCTAACAAAAGATTTGACAAAAAGCAATAGATGTATTATTGTATAAAAAGAGAATGTTGCCTTTGCTTGATTACTTAGGCCGCGTTCTCTTTGCTTTAGGGGAATTGCAATTAAGCAGATAGATTTTTGAGAACTAAAATTTATATAAAACCGCATAAATTAACTAATACTAAACTCCTTTGAAAAATAACCGGAGTTAAAAAGCTGGGACGACAGCGGCAAATAAAATATACGCGGGGAGAACTTGTTTATACGCGCAACAGCTATGAAAACAATAATCTAAGAGGCGGACAATATGCTGGGACTTTACATTCATATTCCATTTTGCGTTTCAAAATGTAATTATTGCGATTTTGTTTCTTTTTCGAACCGCGAAAATCTAAAAACGCCTTATATTAACGCTTTGCTCAAAGAAGCGCAAATCTATAAAAATAAAAAACCGCAAACTTTATATATCGGCGGCGGCACGCCTAGCCTCTTATCCGCGCGGCAGATTGAAATTTTACTTGGCGGGCTGGCAAAAACTTTCGGTCGTATTAAGAATTTTAAAGAATCAACTTTTGAATGTAATCCCGAAAGCCTTACTGAAGATAAATTGAAAATTTTGAAAGATTACGGCATTAGCCGTCTTAGTATCGGCGCGCAGGTTTTGAACGATAAACATTTGAAAGCTATAGGCCGCGCTCACACGGGAAGACAATTTTTTAAGGCGTATAATTTAGCGGCGAAATATTTCAATAATATAAATATTGATTTAATTGCCGGTTTACCGATGCAGAGTTTAAGCGACTTTAAAAAATCTCTTAAAGAAGCCGCAAAACTTGAACCTAAGCATTTTTCAATTTACGGTTTGCAGGTGGAAGAGGGTACGAAACTTTTTGATTCCGGTTTTAAAGCTGATGATAATTTAGAGCGTAAAATGCTGGAATTTACGCTGGAATTTTTATCTGCGAACAATTATATTCACTATGAAATTTCAAACTTCGCAAAAAAAGATTTTGAAAGTCTGCACAATATAAACTATTGGCAAAGCGGAGCTTATATAGGGCTTGGCCTTGCCGCCGCGTCTTATTTAAAAGGAGTCAGATTCCAAAATATCAATAACGTAAAAAAATATATTGCCAATATAAATAAAGGGTTTTCCGCAATAGAGTTCAGCGAAAAACTTACTGGCAAAGCCAAAGAAGGCGAAAAAATTATTCTTGCCCTAAGAATGCTGCGCGGCGCGAATTTATCCGCGCGCGCGCAAAAATTATTTGAGGCGGATTTCAAGCAGCTTGCCGCGCGCAGTTTGGTTTATATAAAGAAAAATAACGCGCGTTTGAGCGAAGAAGGCCTTTATACGGCCAACGAAGTTTTCCGTTGTTTCGTAGAACCGTTTTAATCTGAGCATGTTAAAATATTGTAGAATGTACAAATATAAGGATTCGCAAACTATGAAAAAAATGATATTGTTGACTTTAATTATTTTTGTCGTTTGTTTTGTAAAGTATGCGGAGGCAAAAGTTTCAATGGCGCAAGCCATGCAAACAGACGGCATGCCTTTTACATTAAGCATGTATAAAGGAAAGCCGATTATGATTGTCTATATGTCGGCAAAATGCGGCTGGTGTCATAAATCCGTGCCGCTTATTAATTCCTTTTACAGACGGTATTCCCAAGATGATATTGTCATAATTGGAGCGTTTTTTAACGAAACAAAAAATGATGCCCTTGATTTCCAACATAAACTGAGGGCGGAATTTCCTTTGCTTTATAACACCGAAAGATTGCGCAAAATTATTCCGGTGTCGGGCGGCACGCCGGAATTTATCATTTTGAATAAAAATCATAAAGTGAGCAAGAGAATAAAAGGCTACCCTGACGATGCTAGCGTTTTAGACGAGGCTTTGAAAAAGGTTGTGAATAAATCTTCCGGCTGGGTATTGATATCTAATCGACTGCAAATATAATTCGCACTATGAAAATACGCGCAATCAAAACAGGAATCTTTAAAGAAAAACAGAACTTGCCGGATTTTATCTTCAAATATCTGCCAAAGGTAAAAAACGGCAGTGTCATTGCCGTTTCTTCTAAAATAGCGGCTTTGTGGGAAGGAAGAAGCGCGCCGTTAAATCAAAAGGAGAAATTAATAAAGAAAGAAAGCGATTTTGCTTTAAAAACATCGCTTTGCTGGTTCACGGTAAAAAACGGCATGGTTATGACAAACGCCGGAATTGACGAGTCAAACGTAAAAAACAAAATAGTTCTTTTGCCAAAAAATTGTTATAAAACCGCAGCCAAACTGCGCGCCGCGCTGATAAAGAAATACAAAATAAAAAAACTCGGCATAATTTTAACCGACAGTATGATTTTGCCGCTGCGCGCGGGCGTTATTGCGGGCGCGGTCGGCTACGGCGGGTTCAAAGGCGTTAAAGATTTGCGCAATAAAAAAGATTTAACCGGCCGAAAACTCAAAATGACTTTAATTGATATTGCAGACACTCTCGCTTCATGCGCGGCTCTTATGATGGGCGAAGCCGATGAACAAAGTCCTATTGCGTTAATAGAAGACGCGCCGGTGGAATTTACCGATAAAACTCACCCGCAAGAAATAAAATATCCGTTTAAAAACGATTTATATTATCCGTTTTTTAAAGCGGCCGGTTTTAAAATTAAAAATTGATTTCTATAGTTCAACGCTTCTTTTGCGGAACGCAATATATCGTATTAATTCTATTATTTATATTTTCACCCCTGCCCCGCGGAGTTTATCCCCGAAGGTCGTAATCGGGGATAGTACTTCCATAAAAGTGGAAGAATACAGCCAAAACATGAATATGAAAATTTGACCCTTCTAGGGGAAGAATACTCCCTACATCCTTTTTTCAGCCTTGAAAGAAATCGCTTTGCAATACTTCCTCTAAAAGGGAAGAATTCAGTTGAATTTTATATCGATACCGACGGCGGTTCTGGCGCACTCCGCGGCAAAAACATCCGTCATGCCGGCAATGTAGTCCGTAACGATAATATTAGCAATCTCGACGGCGTTTTTGGAAGCTGCCTCTCTCTCGTAGACAGTACGCATTGATTCTATATAATGCCCGAACCTCCGCGCGGTTTCCAGCCTTTCGCCGCCGTAAGCGTCGCTAAAGCCGTACTTTTTAAATAAGCTTATATAATAATCAAACAACGCGCCGATTGCTTCGTGTAAAAGAGTTTTTTGCTTTGACACGGAAAAGTGATTATAAATATTATTATAGTTAAAAGTTTTCAATTCGTTCATAATCGCAAATTTCTCGGCTGAAAAACCTATTGCGTCTTTATCTTTGGAATTTGCCGTTAAATCCAAAACGAGAGTATTAATAATTTCCCCGTTATTTTTGCCTAACTCCTTTTTGACTATCGCAGGCACGTCTTCGAAGGTTATAATTTTTTCGCGCACGGCGTCTTCTATATCGCGCCCGAGATAAGCTATTTTATCGGCAAGGCGCACGATGCAGCCCTCATAAGTCGAAGGCAGATGCGAACGGTCGCGTATAGCTTCAAGATCGTTTGGCGCGCGGGCAGGGCGCAAAGCATTGTTGTTAAAATCCTCTCCGCAATGGCACAGCAAACCGTCTTTAACCGCATAGGTCAAATTGAGACCTTCGCCATAATTTGCAAGGTGTTCCACCACGCGGTATCCGTTTATTTCGTGCATAAATTTACTCGGCGCAATTTTTTTGGATAAAGCTCTCTCTCCCTCGTGGCCGAAAGGAGAATGCCCCAAATCATGAGCGAGGCCTGCGGCATAAGCCATTTCTTCGTCAAGTTTCCACTTGCCGCTTTTGTTTAATCCTTTGCAAATTGCAACCGCAATAGTCGCAACGTGCAGCACGTGTTCTATACGCGTGCAAATATGATCGTTATCCGGCGAAGAAAAAACCTGCGTTTTACTTTTCAGGCGGCGAAAAGGCTGCGAGTGTATGATTTTGGTTTGATCGCGAAAATACTCGCCGCGCACGTCGGGAGCAAGCGGTCTTGTGCGGCGCAGGTAAATATCGTCTGAAAACGGATTTTTATTCATAATCGCGATAAATATATTATAATTAATTTGTAGAGAATTATATCAACAATTATTTAATATGAAAAATATTGCAATTTACCCGGGTACTTTCGACCCCGTTACAAACGGCCATTTGGATATTATAAAACGCGCGGCTTCGATGTTTGACAAAGTTATTATAGCCGTTTTAAAAAACGGCGCGAAAAACCCGCTTTTTTCAGTTGAGCTACGTATGAAACATTTGCGCGCCGCAACGAAAGAAATGAAAAATATTGAAATTGACAGCTTTGGCGGATTGCTCGCCGATTATATGCGCGTTAAAAAAGCTAAGATAGCGATACGCGGCCTGCGCGCCGTAAGCGATTTGGAATACGAATTCCAAATCGCGCATACGAACCGGCATTTAAATCCGGATATGGAAACGGTTTTTTTAATGCCCA
>JAIRMX010000182.1 GCA_031258375.1 Elusimicrobiota bacterium
TCTCCTTTTGGTAAAACTCCAAAAACTCTCTATCCCGTTTATATGACACTTCTTATTAGCATATTCTTTGCTGTGATTAACCCTAAAGTGCTTCTCATATCATATTCTCCGATCGACAAAAAATATAGTTTTTCAGCATCATAAATATTTTTTACATTTATGAATGCTTCTACGGCGCGCGATTTTTCAACCGCTTTTTGATATTGCGGAAGAGCGACAGCGGCGAGAATAGCGATTATTACAACTACTACAAGAAGTTCTATTAACGTGAACCCTTTTTTATTTCTCATACTTTATACCTCGTTATTTTTTATTTTTTACAAACAAAAACGGCCGCTATATTTAAGCTAGTGTAATAACCCAAAATATAACAGCCGTAGTTTCCCGTTCTTACGAACGGGAAACATTCAGCACAAGACGCAAGGCTCATGACTTCCTTGTATCTTGTGCTTCATAACGAGCTGTTTTTGGATTTACACTATGCCTTTGACTTCTCAAAAGCTTGTTCCGAAAATTTAGAACCATTAAGCAGATTTTAAACTCTCAGAACACCCAAAAACGTTTCAAATTTTTTTAAGCCGATTGTTTTTTCTTTTGTCACCCTGAATCCTGTCCCGTAAAGTTTTAATACAGGATTGTTTCAGGGTCTCTCTGTTCGTCATCCTGAATTTATTTCAGGATCTGCTTTTATTATTACAGATGCTGAAACTAGTTCAGCATGACGAATTTATTATTTTCGGCTTACATATAACAACCGTTTGCTCCTTTTACTTCTTTACTTATTATACAAATTATTTCGCAAAAGTCCACAGCCGATTTTTTATAATATCATTTTGAATATAATATCGCCAGCACGGCAAATAGAACTATAATATAAATCAAGGCCGATACGAATACAACCGCGCTAAAATTAGCCGCCGCAAGAGTTGCAATCATAAGGCCGGCAACGTCGATAATAGTAAAGAAAACCGCAAAACGGAAAAATGCACCGTAATCCGGCTCTATTCTGCCGCCTTGATAAACTTCGCCGCAGGCATAAGCGTCTTCTTTGCCGCGCTCGTGCGTGGCGGCGGGCGCCATTACAAATATCGATATAAGTTTTGATACGCCCCAAACGCCTAGCCCAACTATAATAAAACATATCGGAGGAAGAAGCAAAATATTATTCATAAATTCTAACCTTTAAGCCCGCTGAGTTTAGTAGGGTCAATATTGCCCTGCTGCCTGAAAGCGCGAATAATTAAAATTAAACCGGAAGAAACTACAACAGCCTCAACGCTTATCATTAATATCAATAAAGCCTGAACAAGTTGAATATTTCCCGCCGCGCTGCCCGCGGCGATAAAAGCGAGCATACAGCCTTTTGAGCTTATTTCCAAACCTATAAGCAAACGTATTAAATTGCGCGACGCCGCCATAGTATATACGCCGATAAAAAACATCATTACAGCCGCAAAATAATTAAATTGCAGATTTTCAAGCCCGCACGCGGATAAATAGGCAAAAAAACCGGAAACGCTATTCATCTTTTCCCTCCCCGAGCATAGTGCGCACCGTCAGCACTCCCGCCACAAAAATGCAAAGCTGGCCTATTAGATCGGGAGTTCTTAACTTCCAAATAATATCGCCCACCGTCGTTAGAGAAGGGGCTGCGGCATTATGCGTATTTGCAAACAGCGGCTCAAAAAAATCCCCGCAGCATAATATAATAACTCCAAATATAATCAATCCCAAAGGCAAAAAGCGAAATATTTTCGACTCCCGCTTTGCATAACTTTCGCCGCGCCCTATCATACTTGCGGTGCTTGCAAAGAGAACCGTTATAAGTCCCGCGCAAACGGATAACTCAACCGCTCCCGCCCATGGAGCTTGCGCCGTAAACATAATTGTCGCGAGTATTATGCTTACCAAAGCAAGAAATATGGCCGCATGTATAGTGCGCTTTGCCATTACCGCGGCCAGCGAACATAAAATCATAGAAATAACCAAAAATAAATGCAAACTCATTGCAGCACCCTTATGAACGGACTTAAGAAATTATCGTATATAAACGGAAAATATAGTCCCGCCGCTATAATTATGAAAGAAAAAACAAAACAAGGCGTAAGAAAGCCGAAATTTTTCTCTTCTATATCTGAAATATTTTCCGAGGGTTTGCCAAAAAACATTCCGCGCTGCAGTTTGAGGAAATACGCCAAAGTCAACACGCTGGCAAACAAAGCGGCCGAGGCCATGCCGTAAAAACCCGCCTGCCACAGCGCGGCAATAATAAAAAACTTGCTCCAAAAACCGGAAAAAGGAGGCAGCCCCGCGGTCGAAAGCATAGCTATCGTCGCCGTCCACGCCGTATGCGGCATTTTCGTTTGAAGGCCGCTCATCGAATCAATTTCGGTGCTGCCGGTAGCGCGTTTTACATTGCCCGCGCAGAAAAATAACAGGGATTTAAAAGCGGCGTGATTAAACATATGAAAAACGGCTCCGGCCATCGCAAGAGGAGTTGCCAGCGCGGCGGCTATGGTTATATATCCCATTTGGCTTATGCTGGAATAAGCGAGCATACGTTTAAAATCTTTCTGCTCCTGCGCGTTCAGCGCGCCGAATATTATCGAAGCCAGCCCAAACCACATTACGGCGCGGCCGATAGGATTATTTTCAATGCCGAAGTTTATTATTGAAAGCAGCATACAGACTACTACCAGCGCGTACGTGCCGACGACTTTTGTAACTATTCCGGCAAGCAGGGCGGAAACCGGCGAAGTGGCCGATTCGTAAGCGTCCGGCGTCCAGCTGTGAAAAGGAAAAAGGCCGGATTTTATCATAAAAGCCAAAGCCATAACCGCAAGTATTATATTAAGCGCCGCGCCGTCGTTTTGTGCAAGTATTTTTTGCACAAGAGCGTCGTAAGAAGTCGCGCCGGTATGCATAAAAAGCATGGATATAGAAAATAATAATATCGCAGAGGCTATGGAAGACAAATAAAAATACCTCATCGCGCCTTCCGTGCTTTTCGGGCGGTTATAAAACGATATCAAAGCGTAAGAGCATACGGACACCACTTCGATATACACGTAAAGCGTAAAAAAATCCTTCGCGCAGACGACTCCGGCCATACCTGCGGTTATTACGAGCATTATCGCAAAATACGAACCGCGTCTTTTTGTGGTAGCCGCAAAAGCGGCAAAAAACGCAACGGCAGCCGCAATCAGATAAATAATTATCAGCATAAAAGAAGACAGAACCACTTCTCCGTAAAACCAATCGTCTCCAAGCCGCTCAAAAAAAGATATTACGCAAAACAATAAACATGCCGCGATAACCGCGTTTGCAAGTATTGCCGGCGCGGATTTTTTCTTATTTAAAAACGCGCATACAATCGCCGCGGCCAAAGGAATAATTACGAATATATTTTCCGGCGCTATCATTATTTGATACCTCCAACCGCCAAAATTATAAAAACTATTATGCCAAACACCGCCCAAATTATATACTGCGGCGTATTGCCTCTGTGGAATTTGGATATGCGCAAAGCGCATTTTTGCACTATATAAGAAGGCCATGCGTCCATTATTTTATCCATAAATCTGTCAACTTGGAAAAGTTGCCGCGCGACGCGGTAAATTGATATTTTGGCAAAATCGTAAGTATCGCGTTTAAAAGAATAGGACGGTTGTTTTAATTTTGCGGCAATAGCCGCGCCTATCAGCAATATGACTATGCAAATAAGCGAGGTCGCGTTAAAATTAATCCCCGAAAAATGCACGCCGAACAAATGTTCCGCCGAGAATTCAAAGCCTAACGTAAAAAACAATACCGGAATAAAAGAAATTAAGGTAATTATTTTAAAAAGCGGCGCGTTTTTTTGCGGATTATCAGTTTTGAGCAGCATTGCGTAAAAAACTTTGCCAAAAGCAAACAAAGTCGCCAAACTGCCTAAAACGGGTATCAGCGCGGCAAGCGGCATCGCTTCGTAAACGTCCGAAAATAAGGCGTTTGGAATAAACAATATGTCGGTTAAAGCCGTGCCGGCAAGCCCAAGCGCGCAGGTTAGGAGAATAACCGTCGTCAAAATATCCTTTTTAGCAGAACCTTTTATGTCCTTAATTTCAACTCCGCCGAAGCTGTAATTGAGCGCGGCAACGGCAAAAAAAGCGCAAGAGAGAAGCGCGGCTTTAAAAATACCGTGGTTTAATATGTAAGTTCCGTCGGATTCCGTTATAATTCTTATGCATAAGCCCAAAGCGAGAAGGCCGATTTGCATTATTATATTCCACGCGAGCAGTTCGCGCAAATCTTTAAAAATAATCATACGCAGCGCGGCAATAATTATACTCAGCGAAGCCAAAACGCATCCAAAAACGCGCGCCGAAGCCGGCAGTATCGGAAACAATAAAACGAAGATTTTGCCTAAAAGAAAAACCGCCAAAAGTTTTTCGACTGCGGCAGGCATCATGGCGAGGAAAGAAAACGGCGCGTCTTTTGCGGCAGGAGCTATCCAGCTGTGAAAAGGAAAAGCTCCGGCTTTTGCAAGCGCGCCGCTAAACATAAATATAAAAGCCCAATACGAACTGCCAAAGAGATTTGTTAAATTTGACTCGGCAAAAACCAAAGTTTTTGTAGAAGCGTAAAACAGGCTTATGCCAACGAGCAAAACAACGTCCCCCGCCGCATTGATAAGAAAAGCTTTTGCGGCAGCCTCCTTATTATAAGGCAAAAGAAATAAATAAAGCGTAACCAGCAAACCTTCCCAGAAGAACAGCATTAGAAGAATGTTTTCGGCAAATACAGCGCCCAAAGCAAAAACGGAAGAAACGAGTATATTAAACAACAATAAAAAACGTTTTTCTTCTTTCAAAGCCGCAACTGCCGCAAGCATTGTAAAAAATATTATAAAAACCGCTATGGTAAAAGAGAACGCGCTTGGCATTAAAAACCCTCCGGCCGCTTAACTGATATAAAGCATAAGCATATTCTACAAAATAAATACTTTTAAGCAAAAGAAAAAATTATTTTTTATTTT
>JAIRMX010000183.1 GCA_031258375.1 Elusimicrobiota bacterium
GCGAGTTAAGATTTTGGAAAGATAAGAAGCTTTTAGACATAAAAAAGATTAAAAACACAGACTTATCAAAACAAATAAGCGGACTTTAATACAGTTCGCTTTTGACCTTTAAATAACAGTCTTTTGTTAGATATTGGGTCTTGTTGCATAATTAGGTAAAGAAGCTGCCCAAAGCACAACACAAACCATAACAGCCCTCCAGCTATTCTCTAAACTGCGTATTTTGGCAGTCCCAATCGGAAGTTAAACCTGCGTAAGGAAAGCGGTTGAATATAAAGTTCATCGCATGTCCGGACTCGTGGAGCAGCGTTCCAAGCTCTTCCACGCTTAAAAGCGAAGGCACTCCGTTGCCCGGAAGAGACGCATTGGAAATTAAAACGGCAACTGGTAGCTGTTTTGTAGCGTCGGGATTTTCTATATAAGTAATAATGTCGTCGCATTCGGCGTGTGTGTATTTGCCCTCGCGCGGAACGGCGTCGATGTATGAATATCCGATAAATTCGCCGTTGTCTCTCACGGCAAAAGCCTGAACATCTTTATGCCACACGGGGATATTGACTTTTTCAAATTTTATAGCAAATAAATACTCGTACAGGCCGAGCAGTTTGTTTATAACGTAATCCGTCGGGAAATATTCTTTAATCTTTTCGCTGCCAATGTTTAAATGGCGCTTTTTATACATATCGCTGTAAAAACGCCAATCCCATTCGCTAAAAGATATGGCCGAAGGGTCGTTTGTAAATTCCCGTTTTAATTTTAAAAAATCCGTCGTTTTCCATAGAAGCTTTAATTTGCATTTTTGAAATTAAATCCGCCGTGAAACCTGCGGCTGTATTGTAATTTTTGGCCATTTTGTCCTGCAATGCGTAATCAGGATAGTTTTTAAAGCCGAATAAATTTGCAATTTGCCGTCTTATCTTAAGCATTTTATCGAGATTTTTAAGATTTTTTTGCCGCCGAGGGCTTTATAATTGCGTTCGGTCTCTTTGCGTTTTGCGTCTATTTCGGAGGATGCCAAAAACGCAAAGTAAACCGAGCGCGGCGTAATATCAAGCACATAATTGCCGCCTTTATCTCTATGCATAGACGCTATCATTGTCGGGCTTAGACCTTTCAGTTCGTCCTTTGTAAGCTTTATGTAGGCTTTTGCCGCGCTTAAAGTTTTGTCATAAGCCGTCTCAAGGTCAATTAACTGTTTTTTGAGTTTTATTAATTTTACAAACTTTTTGACCTCTTTACAGAAATTTATCGGGAATATAAAAATATTGAATTATCCTATAACAAGTAGCAATGCCCCATACCAAATGCCATATAAATAGTTTTAGTGTTGTCATGTTGAACCACGTATTACGCTTTTTAGTCGTCATGCTGAACTTGTTTCAGCATCTGTAGTTAAAAGACAGATTCCGAAACGATCCCGTATTAAAACCTTACGGGACATGGTTCGGAATGACGACAAAGACGACAGATGCTGAAACAAGTTCAGTATGACGTCCTAGTATTACAACTTTACGAGACGGGGTTCAGCATGACAGCCTAAAAACAGATTAAAAAGCTTAACAAGGCAGGCAATACGATTGGGGATAATTCCGTTAAAATATATCATAACAACTGATAAAATGCAATTTTAGTCCGCAATTATATTAATGATATAATATAAACATATGCGCGACAAAAGTGAAGATAATAATTTCAGCGTAAATCCAATTATATTATTTAAGGATTTAAAAGACGCGGCCTCAATGTTTTTTACCGCGCTTTGCGGGAAATATCCGTTGCCGCGCAAAAGTTTTATATGGCTTGTATTATTTTTGCTTTACTTTGTAATTCCGCTGGATCTGGTGCCGGAAACGGTGTTTTTACTTTTAGGTTTTACCGACGATATGCTTCTTCTCGTTTATATTCTTAATAAAATGAGGCCGGATATCGATAATTACAGAGAGTTCGTAAAAAAGGGGAAATTAAAAAATGAAAAAACTTTTTAAATGGATGTTTATTTTATTTGCAATATTTATCGCGTTAATCGCCGGAATTTTTGCCGCGCTGTATTTTATATATCCGCCGGCAAAACTTAAAGTTATCGCTCAGGATTATGTTAAAGCCAATTTCAACCGCGAAATTTCTTTTGAGGGTCTTTCTTTGAATATTATCGGCGTGACTTTAAAAGGATTTGCGTTTTCCGAAGAGGGCGGATTTAACAAGGGAACTTTCGTTTCGGCAAAAAAAGCCGTAGTTAAAATTAAACTGACGCCGCTTCTGCGCAAAAAAATAGATATAAGCGCAATAGGTCTTGAGGACGTCGCAATTAACGTAATTAAAAGAAAAGACGGCAAATTTAACTTTGACGATATAATTGTAAACGCCGTAAAACTTGGCGGCGGAACTCCCGAACCGCAAACGAAAAATTCGCCTGCTGTTGCCGTGGCCGGTTTAGCTCTGGTCGCGGAAAACGTATACGTAAAAAACTCGACGCTTAACTATTCCGACAAGGCCGGCGGCATGAACTTTGCCGTGCGCAGGTTTAACTTTAATATAAAAGATTTTGATTTTACGCATCCGTTTGTCGTTGAAGGTTCCTTTTTTACGGACGTAAAACTGCGGGATATTGATTTATCTTCCGTTTCATTTGCTTTTAAAGGCTTGCTGGATTTGGCTCAAATGTCTTTAAAAGACGCAAATTTTAATCTTTTGTCTTTTGAAACC
>JAIRMX010000233.1 GCA_031258375.1 Elusimicrobiota bacterium
TGCCAGAAGAAGCGGCGCAGTAATCTTGAAATATTAAAAGGGGGTGAAGTTATAATGTTAACGTTAAAACCAGCAAAAACGTCCGACAAAAAATCTGCGGGAATAAAAACGGCGAAAAAACCGGCCGTTAATAAAAAAACCGCGTCAAAATCAAAAGCCAAGAAAACCGTATATATAGATTTTCCTAAGGCTAATTCCCAAGTTTATTGCGGGCATTATTGTTTCCGTTTAGGCAGCCTGCCTAGCGCGGACTGGGTTAGAATTTCCATAAACGGCGGAGCATGGCACGATTGCCGTAACGCAAACGGATATTGGTGGTTTGACTGGTGGAATTTTGAAACCGGTAAGTTTTTTGCCAATGCCATTGCGATAATAGACGGGGAGGAAGTAAAATCCTCTACCCGGAAATTTAAAGTAATTCTTTAGGAAACTTTGTTTTTTGAAAAAAGTTTATATACAAACTTTCGGCTGTCAAATGAACGCGGCGGATTCTGCGGAAATGATGCTTAACCTTTCCGCGCGCGGTTGTGTTCAAACTCAAGAGCTTTCTCTTGCCGATATCGCGCTTGTAAACACTTGCACCGTCAGAGATCACGCCGAACACAAAGCTCTTTCTTTTTTGGGCCGCCTTGCAAAATGGAAAGCCGAAAAAACCGGCCGCATTATAATTTTTGCCGGCTGCGCGGCCGAGCGGCTTGGCGCGGGCGTAAGACGCAAGTTTCCTCAAATTGATATTATTGCCGGCGCAAAAAATATAGAAAATTTTACAAATATTATTGAAAAATCGCGTCTGTTTGATAATTCCGGCGCGACGCGCGGCACAGATCGGCATACTGATAAATCGTCCGACGCGGTGGCGCTTGTAAACATAATGCGCGGCTGCAGCTGCAAATGTTCTTATTGCATAGTGCCGTATGTGCGCGGCGAAGCATATTCCATACCGCCGGAAGATATTTTTAAGCGGATTGAGGATAAACTTTCTGCCGGCGCAAAAGAAATAGTGTTGCTCGGACAAACGGTCAACGAATATAATTATAAAGGCAAAAATTTTTCTAAACTTTTGCAGGATATTGTTAAACTGCCTTCGCTGGCGCGCGTGCGCTATATAAGCCCGCATCCCATTTTTATTAACGACGAGTTTATACAAACTTTGTCCTCAAGCCAAAAAATATCAAAACATATACATCTCCCGCTGCAAAGCGGCAGTACGAAAGTTTTAACGGATATGAAGCGCGGATACACGCGCGAGGATTTTTTACAAAAGGCAAAAATGCTCTCTTCCGTCGGTATCGAAATCAGCACGGATATAATCGTAGGATATCCTACGGAAACCGAACCAGATTTTAAAGATACTTTGACCCTTCTTGATAAAATCAATTTTACCGCAGCTTATTGCTTTAAATTTTCCCCCCGCGCCGGCACTCCGGCCGCATTGCTTACGCCGCTTGATGAAAAAATACTGGAAAACAGGCTTGATATTTTGTTAAATAAAATTAAGCAAAGTTCCGCGCTAGCCTACGCGCGCCAGCTCGGGACAATGCAAAGCGTGTTGATGGAGACTGCCTCAAACGGCCGCACGCTTACAAATTTTTGGGTGCGCACAACGCGAAATTATAACAAAGGAGAAACGATTGAACTTAAAATTAAAGACGTAAAAGATACGATTTTAATAGCATAGAGGCAAATATTATGAAAAATGAAAAAGATTCTAAAGACAGAAGAAGACATCCAAGAGTCCCCGTTATCCAAAATATAGTGGAACCTATCGATCTTGTTTACACAGACGATAAAACCGGAACGCAAACCGTAGTTCCGGCCGTGCTGGCGGATTTATCTTTATCGGGAATGCGTTTGGTTTCTTTCCTGAAAGCGCCGGTGGCCGGTAATATGAATATTAAGATGGAATTGCCTTTTATAGGCGGTTTTTCCGTTTCGGCGCGGACCACGTGGGTTCGGCAAAAAGGCCCCGTATATACTATGGGCATAGAGTTTACCGAAATACACGGTTCTGTAGCTGCAAAAATTCAGGCTATGGCGGACGATTTTAACGATTGTAATACGCGCATTATGTTAAGACTGCCCGAAGTTTGCGTGCCGAACTGCAAAGCAAACGCGCTTTGCAATAAGATACAAAAAGACGAAATGCTTTTTAAGTAATTTGTTTGATTTTGTCGTTAAAAAGACTATAACGAAGATTATCTGAAATCAAGGGAAATTTTGTTTCGATGTAAGCCGAAAACAACAAATTCGTCATGCTGAACCCTGTATTACACTTTTTAGCCGTCATGCTGAACTAGTTTCAGCATCTGTAGTAATAAAAGGCAGATCCTGAAATAAATTCAGGATGACGAACAGGGAGACCCTGAAATGAATTTGGGGTGACAAAAGAAAAAAATAATCGGCTTAATAAAATTTGATTCTGTTTTTGGAACCTTGTGAAGAACAAGGAGAGCTTTTGAGATATCAAAAGCATAATTACCGTCCAAAAACAGTCGTTTTAGGCACATAGTATCGTGATTGATCATCTTGGTACTGTGTGCAGAGTGTTTGGCGTTCAAAAGAACGCCAAACCACGGCTGTTATATTTTGGGTTACGGTAATTAGCGGTCTTGTTGCACAATTAGGTAAAGAAGCTAGCCAAAGCACAACACAAACCATAACAGCACTCCAACTATTCTCTAAACTGCGTATTTTGGCAACCCCAACTTGTTAAATCTGTTAATT